>DASWEL010000300.1:0-4569 GCA_036394755.1 Gemmatimonadales bacterium
GGCGGCGGTGGTGGCGGCGGCGGCGGTGGCGAGATTCGTAGCTCCACCGGTACGCGCAGCTGCGCCATGCCGCGATCGTCCGGCACGATCACGATTGTGTCGCGGTAGATGCCGCTGGACAGGCGGGTGGGGTCGAGTGCCAATCCCAGGGTGTCGGGTGCCGAGCCAGTGGCGGCGGCGAGCGTCAGCCACGGCGCATTCGCAGCGCGGTGCGCGGTCCAGGTTGGCGCCGCGTCGCGCTGCGCGGTGGATATGGCGAGGGCCGCCGATTGTGTGGCACTGCTGCCAGCCGCCGCCGAATCGACGACCCGCGACGGCGTGACCTCAATCACCTTGGTGGGCGGGGCGTCGAAGAGCCTTCCGACGCTACATCCGATAATGAGTGCGACGGCGAGGGAGGCGAGTCTTCCCTGTTGCGTACGCATGAGAGTGCCCGCACGCGTGCGCACGTTCCATACCCCGTGTCGCAATGTGATTGGGTGCGTGAGTCCGGTCCAGATGTGCCAGACGTGTTGCCGCGGCGCGGCGCGTGTAGCGCTGATGCTACGCGTGCGAAGTCGAATCCGCCTGCCGCAGCAGTTGCGCGAAATCCCGGAGCTCGACCAGTCCGAGGTCTGACACGACCCAGTAGGTGTAATCTCCCGCCGTCCAGTGCAGCTGGTGATAGCCCTGGCGGGTACGCGTCGCGGGACCGGCGGGGCCGCGACCAGCCGGCCACAGAAACACGTTGATCATATGCTGCCGCCGGCCATACACGAGCGCCGCCACGGGTCGTCCATCCACATAGTCGAGGCGACCGCCGAGGAGCGGATAGCCCCGGCCGGCGAAGTCGTACACGGGGGGCGAATAGTCGAGCCGGCCGTTGAACCACGGCTTCACCGTGTGCTGGTCGGACGACGGCACGTCCGTGAGGTGGCCCGGCATCAGCGAGCGGATGTGGCTCGCGAGCACGTCATCGGCGAGTGCCTCGCCCGCGGCGCGTTGCAGCGCGAGTGTCCAGCTCCCCAGCGCGACCGCGGCGAGTGATGCGGCCAGAGCCAGCGGTCGCCACAGGTTGCGTGGGTTGAAACGACCAGCGCGTGTAGCGGGCGACGTTCCTCGGGCCGCCGCTCGGATGCGCTCGCGCAGGGCGGCCGGCGCCTGGAATGTCGGAACACCCGCTACGATCGCCGCGCGCAACTCGACCCGCTGGTCGCGGAATCGCGCGCACTCCGGACACTGGGCAAGGTGCATCTCGAGCTGGCGCGCGTCGTCCGCGGCCAGCTCGCCATCCAGATAGGCGTCGACCTGGGCTTCGAAATTCGGATGAGTCACCTCAACGCACCTCCTTTTCACGCAGCGCCTCCTGGAGGCGTGCGCGTGCGCGGGACAGGCGCGACATCACGGTGCCGACCGGCACGCCAGCCACGTCGCTGATCTCTTTGTACGACAACCCCTGGAGCTCGCGCAGCACGATCACCTCCCGGAATTCCGGCGCCAGACGCTCGAGCGCGCGAGCGAGTGTTTCTTTCGCATCGACATGGTCATCTGCGACGGCATCGCTGTGCTCGGTCTCATCGAACTCGGTGGTGAGGGCGTCTGGGCGGTGCCGCTTGTGCCACGTATGCGCTGTGTTGCGCACGATCGTCAGCAGCCAGGCGCGCGCGCTCGTCGCCTCCCCGCGGAATCCTTCGAAATACTTTAGCGCGCGCAGGCAGGCATCCTGCACGACGTCTTCGGCGTCCTGCGCGTTCCGCATCAGGTAGCGCGCCAGCGTGTAGGCGGCGTCCAGGTGCGGCAACACGACGTCTTCAAATCGCGCCGGCGCGCGTGACTCCAACTGATCCTCCTTCAGGGAGGAGACTTCGCGACGGGCGACTTTATTCCCGCGGGAATAGGCGCTCGGTGCGCGGAGTCTCTGACAGCGAAGGAAACTGCTGTCACACTCTCGCAGGAGGAAGATCGGTATGTGGTACGCACAGGTAGTTCAGGTTCGAAACGTCGCGAGGCTACTGCTCACGGGACTCGCGTTCGCTGGAGCGCCGGCACCCAACGAGGGGGCCGCCGTGAGCGTCAAGCTCTCGGAATGGAAGGTAGAGCTTTCCGAACGCACCATCACGACCGGCGCCGTGACGTTCACGATCGCAAACGTCGGCAGCATCCCGCACGCGTTCGAGGTCGAGGGGCAGGGAATCGAGCGGGAGACTGCGGCCATTCAGCCAGGTTCGACCGCGACGCTGACGCTCACGCTCAAGCCGGGCAAGTACGAGATCTACTGCCCCGTGGGCAACGACTCGCACAAGAAGCTCGGCATGGACACGGAGCTCAAAGTCGCGCCGGCCACCGGCGCAGCGGCGTCGGACTACGATGCCGGAGGTGGGGGAATGAGCGCCGCGATGCCGAGCAGCCAGGCGATCCGGGTGACGGGCGGGGGGCCCGTCATCCAGATCCTCCCGGGGCCGTTTCCGTTTCCGGACAGCGCCGCGCCCATCCTCGCGCAGTTCGGCGATGAGCGAGAGGGTCTCGAGTCGCAGGTGAAAAACGGGCCGTACTCGAACAATGTGACACGGGTTTCGGGCACCTTCACCTTCGCCGCCTGGGACAAAGGCGCGACGCGTGATTCAGTCGATGGACTCGCCCAGTTTGCGACACAGGATGGCGCGCGCTGGAAGCTGGTGCTGGACCGGGTCCAGACGAAGGATGTCCCGCATCACCCGCGTTTCGGAGGCGTGATCCTCGGGCTGTACTATCACGGCAACACCTCCGTGCATACGCCGCTCGTGCCCACGATCAACAGCGCGGTCGCGCTGTGGGCGTTCGGGCACCTGTACAAGAACGGCGCGCTCGTGACCGACAACGCCATGGTGCACGTGATGCTGTTGTCGCGCACTCGCCGCCCCGGGGACTTCGCGCTGGCATGCTGGGATTGTTCGAAGAACACGATCGACGAGCTGCAGCTGCAGATTCTGCCGGGACCGGGCGAGCCCAAGTTCGACGTACCCGGCGGGTTTCTGTTTGTGAACTGGGAACAATCCACCTCTCACAAGCCGGCGAGCTGAGGAGAATCCCATGCGCTTACGCAATGCAGCAATCGGCCTCATGGCGCTCGTGTTCCTTCCGGGCTGCGGTAGCAACACCTACGCAACCGGCACTGGCGGCGGGGGTGGAGGGGGTGGTGGCGGCGGTGGCGGCGGTGGGGCCGGTGGCGGCCCGGTCGGGTCTGTCACGGTCGGCCCGAGTATCCAGTTCGTGAGCGGCCACAACGGGAGCCGGAATCCCGCCGTGGATACGATCGCGGTCGGCGATACGGTGACGTGGACGTGGGGTGCGAATTCGGACGCCTACGGGGGGCACAGCGTGCGGTCAGTGGGATCGGCCACCTTCGCGAGCAGTGGCGTGCTGTCCAGCGGTACCTATGCGGTCAAATTCGCCACGCCCGGGACCTATCACTACGACTGCGCGGTGCACGGCACTGCGATGAGCGGGACCATCGTCGTGCGGTGACGAAGTTCTCACAACGGCGGAACTATCAGCTCGACTTCGTCTCCCGGCTGCACCGAGATCGTTTCCGTGCGCGGGTTGGCGCGACCGCCGATCGGGTGAAGCTCAAATTGGAGTTGCTGGGAACCCCGCAGGACGTAGTCGGGCAGCGTAAAGACCTGCGTCGAGAGCCCGCCGACCATGCCGAGCCGGATGCGTTGACCACCTTGCAAGACAAAAACGTCCATGTCGAGAAAGTTCTGATTCCGCACTCTCACGGTGGTCTTCGCTTCCGGTTCGGGCATCCCCGATCGCGCCGCGTGGCCGCACCCCGCGCTCAGCAGTGCCAGACCGAGTAACGCGTCTCGCATCCTTCCTCTAGGGCTCACAAGTGATACAATATGCTCGAACGCCATCACGGGAGAACACGTGTACAAGCCCTTGTTGCTCAGCATGAGCATTCTCTGCGCCTCTACCGGTTCGGCGCAATCACCCGCAGTACAAAGCAAGCTGTCGGTGCACTGGGAAGAACTGTCGGCGGCCGAATTCCGCGATGCCATCACGCGCGCGCAAAGCACCTGTCTGCTGCCGATCGGCATCATGGAGAAGCATGGGCCGCATCTCCCCTTGGGCAACGACCTGCTGAACGTGCGCTACATCGCCCTCAACGCCGCCCAGCAGGAGTACGCCGTCGTCTTTCCCGAATACTATTTCGGGCAAATCGCCGAGGCGAAGCATGAGCCGGGGACGGTGGCCTACAGCCGGCGCCTGCAGCTCGAGTTGCTGCAGGAAACGACTGACGAGATGGCGCGCAACGGCTGCAAGAAGATCATCATCGTGAACGGGCACGGGGGCAACAACAGCCTGCTGCCGTTCTTCGCGCAGACGCAGCTCGACACGCCGCACGACTATGTGGTCTACGTGCAGGGTATCGCGCGCAGCGCCCCGGGTGAGCCGCAGCATAAGTCGGACCGATCGACGGACATGCACGCGGGCGAGAGCGAAACGTCGGTCAGCATGATCGCGCGGCCCGATCTGGTGCATCTCGATCGCGCGAAGCTGGAATCAGGAGCGGATCAGGGGCGGCTCAAGGCGCTGCCCGAGGGTCTC
>DASWEL010000301.1:0-1898 GCA_036394755.1 Gemmatimonadales bacterium
CGTGAACGAGGAGATCCGCGATCTCTTCGATGCCGGGGCGGATGTCGTGCAGATCGACGAACCTTACATGCAGGCGCGCCCGGAGGAAGCGCGTGCGTTCGGCTTGCGCGCGATCAACCGCGCGCTTGAGGGTGTCTGCGGGGTCACGGCCGTGCATATCTGCTTCGGCTACGCGGCCATCATTCACGTGCGCCCGTCCGGCTATTCGTTCCTGCCGGAGCTCGGCGAGTGCCGCTGCGCGCAGGTCTCGATCGAGAGCGCGCAGTCGAGCCTCGACTGCGCCGTGCTCAAGGCGTTGCCCGGCAAGAAGATCATCCTCGGCGTCATCGACCTGGGTACCCACGCCGTCGAGACGCCGGAGGTTGTGGCGAACCGGATCCGCCGAGCGCTGCCCTTCGTCGATCCGGCGAATCTTCTGGTGGCACCCGATTGCGGCATGAAATACCTGCCGCGCGAGGTCGCCTTCGGGAAGCTGCAGGCGATGGTGGCCGGCGCGCAGATGGTGCGGCTGCAGCTCGCGGCCGAGCGGACGGGGCAGGGCGGCGGCGCCAAATCCTAACAGTCGATACAGGGGGGGCTCACATGTTCGCAACGTTGCGCAGAATACTTCCGATAATGGCGGCCTTGCCGGGTGTAGTCCTGTTCAGCGCCCCCGCCTGGGCGCAAAGCCAGGCCACGGCGCTCGAAGAAGTCGTGGTAACCGCGCGCAAGCGCGACGAGTCGATCCAGAACGTCCCGGTGACCCTCGACGTCTTCACCGAGCAGGCGATTCTGTCGGCGGGAATTGAGTCTCCCCGCGACTTCGTCGCGATGGTCCCGAATATGACCCTGGTCGAGGTGCAGAACGTCGGCAACTCGTTCATCACCATCCGCGGCATCTCGCAGGCGCGCAACAGCGAGCCGTCGGTCGCCGTGCTGGTCGATGGCGTGCTGGAGACCAATCCCTACCAGTTCGACCAGGAGCTGACCGACATCCGGGAGATCGAGGTGCTGAAGGGTCCCCAGGGCGCCTTGTACGGTCGCAACGCCATCGGCGGCGCGATCCTCATTCACACCGTGGATCCTTCCGATCACTTTACAGGTGCCGCCCGGGTCGGCGTGGGCAACGGCGTGTCCGAGAAGGCCCAGGTGGCCGTCAGCGGCCCGATTGACTCGGCCGGAACGCTGAAGTATCGCGCCTCGCTCAACTACTACAACACAGACGGCTATCGGGAGAACAGTTACCTGAACCGCAAGGCGGACCCGTATCGGGATTACTCCGGGCGGCTGCGGCTGCTGTGGAAACCCTCCGAGCAGTGGTCCGCGGACCTGCGGGCGCTCTTCGATCGGGTCGAGACGACCGCCTTCTATTACATCATTCCGCGTGCCAACGAGGCGAGCGTCTTCAGCGATTTCAGCACGCTGCCGAACGCGAACGACGTCACGAGCCCCATCCAGAACAACAACCTGGGCACGGACAACCGCGACGTGACGGATGTCGCGCTCAAGCTCGATTACGGCCTGGGATCCGGCACGCTCACGGCGGTCTCGGACTACAACCGCACCAAGGAGATCGACACCGGAGACGCCTTCGATTTCCGGCCGATCCCCACGTCTCTCCTCTACTTCTTCACCGGCGGTGTCCCGGCAGCCCTCGGCGGGCCCTTCGATCAGAGCCAGAGCCAGTTCATCGATGTGACGACGTACAGCCAGGAGCTGCGCTTCACCTCGCCGAAGATCGGCGGCTTCTCGTGGATCGCGGGCGGGTATTACGTGCACACGGAGCGCTTCATCTCCACCGACAATCTCGTGGACCGTGGAGCGGGCGTCCCGGCCGTCTACGAGACGCCGCTCGTCGATCCGGCCAATCCGGTGGCGACCAACACGAACAGCACCTTCCTGTCTGACTCGCAGAACAA
>DASWEL010000302.1:0-2209 GCA_036394755.1 Gemmatimonadales bacterium
TACCCCGCTCTTGCCCGTCTTGGTGTTAAGCATGCAATAGTAACGATGCGCGTCCGGCGGTGAACCCACGTCGAAGTGTCCACGCACCACTTCCTGCTCGAAGTCCTCTGCAAACCCTTGTTTCAGGGCCGAAAGAAAACTCTCCTTAGGAGCAGACTGTGCATCGCTCGGGGAGGGACTGGCCGGGCCGCCGGTTTGAGCCCCCGGCGGCGGCTCAGCCAGGGCGCCGCGGTGGCCACCGCAGAACAGCGCGAGGGCCACCACAAAGCCTTGTAAATGGCGCGGAATGAGCAACGACTTGTCCACGTTTCCCCCTATGACGTTTTGTTTTCCTGTCCGCCGAGAATGTAGCGGTCAACCTCATCGCGGGTCGGGAAATCGTCGTGACCCTCAGCCCTACCTGAGGATACGCGGTACACCGCGGCGCGCAAACGAGCGCTCGCACTGCTTTCCACTCCGCTATCCCCGAGCACCCCGACGGTGTAAGAGCGGGGGCCGAGGGACATGTTGCGAGAGGCCGTCCCGATCCCGCCCTTGAAGCCGAAGCACTCCATGCCCGTGCCTCCGCCAACGCTGCCCTCGGACACAGGTCCTGGCTTGGCCGCCTCGATGGCCGCGATGGCGGTGTCCGGCCGGACGTGAAAACCGCCGATGTCGTTCAGGTCCCCGTCCCAGGTCTCGGCGACGACCGGAGTGGTCGCCTCGCCAAAATGCTGTTGGGTCCATGCCTGGACGCCGGCGTAGACCTGGCCGATTGCATTCGTGTTGGTGATCGCGATGGGACCCTGAATGACGCCAAAGTCCTCCAAATAGGACCGGCCGGTCATCTCGCCGTTACCGTTCAGGTCGAAGAAGCCGCCATAAACGGGCTGCGAATTTGCGCGCCCGCGCGGCAAGATGATGGTGACTCCGGTCCGCACCGGCCCGACTCCGACCTTCAGCGCTCCCTCACCGCTCACGAGCGAGACCTGCCCCACCTCAACGCCGGGCACATCGGTAATCGCATTGAGCGAACCGGGGGCGCCCTCGAACGGCACCCCGAGGTCGCGTGCGCGCTCGAGAGGTGCACCACGAGCGACGCCGGCGAGCGCCGCGCCGACCATGAGGAACGTCGGGAGAGCCCAACGCGCTCTCATACCATCACCTCCAAAGACGTTGCGTTGGCTGATCATGGGGTCCGGGTACCCGGCCAGCAAGCGTCTCCAGGCTCCGCTACCGGAAATTGCAGTCGCGGAGGATTCGCTGTGAAATACGCGCTGCCCGCGCCGACCCGAATCAAGAAATCGCCGGGGCGATGTCATCTGGAGGATCTCATGCATCCAGTCACAGCCATGCTGATAGTGCTCGCAGCACCGGTCGCGCTGGGCTCTACCGCGGAAGAGCTGGCCGCCAAGAACCTCGCAGCCCGGGGTGGGACGGATAAGCTCCACGCGATCCAGTCGCTGCGCTTCTCCGGCAAGGTACTGGTCAATGGCGGCACGCTCGAGCTCGGGTACCTGTGTGTGCTGAAGCGCCCACAATCGATCCGCTGCGACGCTTCGCTCCAGGGCCTGACCCTGGTGGAAGCCTATGACGGTACGCAGGCCTGGAAGATCAACCCGTTCCAGGGCCGCAAGGATCCGGAAAAACTGTCGGCCGACGACGCCAAGGGCCTGGGGGAGGATGCGGCGGATTTCGCCGGCACCCTGGTGGACTACAAAGCCAAGGGCTACGCACTCGACTATCTGGGCACCGAGGACGTCGATGGCACCGAGGCGCACAAGCTGCGCGTGACGCGGCAAAACGGCGACATCACCTACGTCTATCTCGATCCGGACTATTTCCTCGAGGTCCGCACGATCAACCGGCGCATCGAGCACGGCGTGCCCAACGAGACGGTCATCGACTACGGCGATTACGAACAGGTGGATGGTGTCTACTTCCCGTTCGCCCGGGAGTCGGGCCCCAGGGGCTCCGCCGATCGCCAGAAGGTGCAGTTCGACAAGGCTGAAGCGAACGTCACCGCCGACGATGCCCAGTTCCGCTTTCCTGCCGCGCGCGCCAGCGCCGGCACGGCCCGGTAGGTTCAAGGAGAAATGGTATGGACGCCTCCCACTTCGAAGGCGAAGCGAGCAGGTGAACTTGCGAAGGAAGTGGACCCTCCGAGCCGACGGCATCAAAGTGCCTGAGGTGGAAGGTGTTCAGTCTTCACAGGCAACCGGAGGGTCCG
>DASWEL010000303.1:0-1978 GCA_036394755.1 Gemmatimonadales bacterium
CTCCGATCTGGGTGGTCACGATCGCCGAAATGCGCAGCTAGCACGCCCGACGGTCTGAAGTGCGCTCGCGGGAGCTGCTGATTGTCGTCACCTTTCGCCAGACCTACAGGTCCGCTCGCTCGGCGTTTTTCGCGACGTCTCGCTAGAAATTCGCGAGCGAACCCTCACCCCCAACAAAACCAACCGCTTAGCGTTGGCCCGCACCTTGCTCCTTCGGATCAACGTGCAGCACGTAATCGAGACGCCGAACATCTTCGCGCCGGTCTCCACGCCGGCATTCGCGATCCGCGATCTGTCGTTCTTCGTCCTCGCCATCACCGCCGCGATCTTCGTCATCGTCGCCGGCTTCGCCGTGTATACGCTCATCCGCTTCGGCCGGCGGCCGGCGAATCCCGAGGTGGAGCCAGCGCAGATCTACGGCAGCACCCAGATCGAGCTGGCGTGGACGATCGTCCCGCTTCTCATCGTCGTGGTCCTGTTCCTCGTCACGGCGCGATACGTCTGGGGCCTCGAGCGCCGCGCGCAGCCGCCGGACGCGCTCGAGATCACCGTCGTCGGCAACCAGTGGTGGTGGGAGATCCGCTATCCAAAGCTCGGTATCGTCACCGCCAATGAGATCCATGTCCCCGTCAGCGACGCCACCCGACCGACGCCGACATTCATCACCATTCAGTCGGTCGATGTGGCGCACAGCTTCTGGGTTCCGCAGCTGGCCGGAAAGATGGACGCGATCCCTAACAAGACGAATCGGATCTGGATCGAGCCGCAGCGAGTCGGAACATACGTCGGCCAGTGCGCCGAGTACTGCGGACTCCAGCACGCGTTGATGCTGCTGGTCGTGGTCGTGCATCCGAAGGACGAGTTTCGGACCTGGGTCGCCTCGCAGCAGACCGCGCCGGCGGAGCACGAAGCGACCAGGTCGGGCCGTGAGCTATTCTCCTCGCTGGCCTGCATCAACTGCCATTCCGTACGCGGCACGCCGGGCAACGGCGTGTTCGGCCCGGACCTGACGCATCTGATGAGCCGCTCGACGCTGGGCGCCGGCGCAGCGCGGAACACGCCCGAAAACCTCCGCGCCTGGGTGAAAGACCCGAGCGCGTTCAAGACCGGTGCCCTCATGCCGGCGATGAAACTCGACGACGCGCAGCTCGACCAGCTCGTCCGGTACCTGGTGACGCTGCGGTGATGCCATGACGGCGATGTTCGTGTCGACCGAGCCTGCCACGGTGCGCGACGCGGCGCCGACATCGGAGCCGTCCGGCGTTCTGGCGAACCTGCACGACTGGGTCGTGACCGTCGATCACAAGAGGCTCGGGATCATGTACGTCGTCACCGGCCTGGTCTTTCTCGTGATCGGGGGCTTCGAGGCGTTTTTGATGCGCCTTCAGCTCGCCGGGCCCGGACTCACGCTCGTGCCGCCCGACACCTTCAATCGACTCTTCACGGTTCACGGCACGACCATGGTCTTCCTCGTGGGGATTCCGATCGTCTTCGGATTCGCGAACTATCTCGTTCCGTTGATGATCGGCGCACGCGACCTGGCGTTTCCCCGGTTGAACGCGTTCGGCTTCTGGATCCTCCTGTTCGGCGGCGCCCTGCTTTACTTCAGCTTCGTCGGCGGAGACGGTCTCTACGGCGCGGGCTCCGCCCCCGCCGTGGGCTGGTTCGCATATGCACCCCTCTCCGAACGCGCCTTCACCCCGGGCAACGCCACCGATTACTGGAATCTCTCCGTGCTCGTCACCGGCTTCGGGACGATTGCGACGGCAATCAACCTGATCGCGACGATCGCCACGATGCGTGCGCCCGGCATGACGCTCGGCCGGATGCCGGTCTACGTGTGGACCATGTTGACCGTCTCCGCCATGACACTCCTCATCCTGCCGCCGCTGTCCGCCGCGCAGATCATGCTGCTCCTGGACCGGTTCCTCGGCGCCCATTACTTCGACACACAGGCGGGCGGCTCCGCGATCATCTG
>DASWEL010000304.1:0-23853 GCA_036394755.1 Gemmatimonadales bacterium
TGCGGCCGCAGCCGCGGCACGCTGCGCAAGTTCAAGTTGTGCCGCATCTGTTTCCGTGAGCTTGCGCTGCGCGGGGAAATTCCCGGCGTGCGCAAAGCCAGCTGGTAAAGGACACGAGATGAGCGTCATTGATCCCGTCGCTGATATGCTGACCCGGGTGCGCAACGCCTGCATGGCGGGCCACCGCCGGGTCGACATGCCGGTGTCGAAGCTGAAGGTCGCGATCGCCACGATTCTCCGCGACAACCACTACGTCCAGGACTTCAAGGTGCTGGACGATGGGCAACACGGCCTGCTGCGCCTCTACTTGAAGTATCACAACGACGCGCCCGTCATCCGCGAGCTGCACCGCGTGTCGTCGCCGGGACTCCGGCGCTACGTCAAGGCGCGCGAGATCCCGCGCATCAAGAACGGCCTCGGCATGGCGATCCTGAGCACGCCGCAGGGACTCATGACCGACCGCGAAGCGCGCACCGCCCGGGTGGGCGGCGAAGTGCTCGCGGTGGTCTGGTAGGAGACGAGCGATGTCACGTATCGGCAGGAAGCCCGTGCCGCTGCCCAAAGGCGTCACCGCGCAAATCGACGGGCACAAGATCACGGTGAAGGGCCCGAAGGGCGAGATCAGCCGCACGCTGCACGAGGACATGCTGCTGACGCTCGAGGACGGCACCGTCGTCGTGAAGCGTCCGTCCGACGAAGCGCAGCACAAGGCGCTGCACGGTCTCACGCGCACGCTCATCGCCAACATGGTCGAGGGCGTGACGGCGGGGTTCGCGAAGTCGCTCGAGATCCAGGGCGTCGGCTACAAGGCCGAGCCGAAGCCGTTCGGCGTGCAGCTGGTGGTCGGATTCTCGCATCCCGTGCCGTATCACGCGCCCCAAGGCATCAAGATCACGGTGACCAACAACGTCCTCGTGAAGATCGAGGGCATCGACAAGGAACTCGTGGGTCAGGTGGCCGCGGAGCTGCGCAACGTACGGCCGCCCGAGCCCTACAAGGGCAAAGGCATCCGCTACGCGGGCGAGCAGGTCCGCCGCAAGGCGGGCAAGACAGCCCAGGCGGCGAAATAAGCCATGCGATCCATCCGGAAGATCAAAACATCGGCGGATCAGCGCTATCGCCGCCACCTCCGCGTCCGCAAGAAGGTCGAGGGCACGCCGGAGCGGCCGCGGCTCGTCGTATTTCGTTCGTCCAAGCACATCTACGCGCAGCTCGTAGATGACGAGCGTGGCCTCACGATCGCCGGCGTCGCCGACACGTCCGAGGGCATGCAGATCGAAGGCAAGGGCAAGGTGGCACGGAGCTTTGCGGTCGGGAAGCTCATCGCCGCCAAGGCCAAAGAGAAGGGGATCGCCAAGGTCGTGTTCGACCGCGGCGGTTATCAGTATCACGGGCGCGTGAAGGCCGTGGCCGACGGCGCCCGCAAAGGAGGATTGGAGTTCTAATGGCAACGGATCAAGAGAACCAGGAAGCCCCGAAGACCGAGAGCGCGCCGGCTCCGGAAGCCACGGTCGCTCCGGTCGCTCCGGTCGCTCCGGCCGCTGCGGCTGCTCCGGCGGCGCCGGCAGAGGAGCATCGGCCCCCGCGCGGCCCGCGCGGCGGCGGGGGCGGGGGCGGGGGCGGTCGCGGTGGTCGCGGCAGAGGCCGCGGTGGCGAGAGGCGCGACGGTGGCGACCGCGGCCGCGAGGGCGACGGCATGATCGAGAACGTCGTCGCGATCAATCGCGTGGCGAAAGTCGTGAAGGGCGGCCGCCGCTTCAGCTTCAACGCCCTGGTCGCTGTCGGCGACGGCAAGGGACAGGTCGGGATCGCGACCGGCAAAGCGAACGAGGTCAGCGAAGCGGTGCGGAAGGCGGTCGAGGCTGCGCGCCGCCGCATGTCCGAAGTGCCGCTCACCGGCGGCACCATTCCGCACGAGATCATCGGCAAACACGGCGCGGGTCGCGTGCTGCTCAAGCCGGCCGCCTCGGGAACGGGCGTGATCGCGGGCGGGCCGGTGCGCGCGGTGCTGGAGTGCGCCGGGATCCGGGACATCCTGACCAAGAGCCTGGGCTCGACGAATCCGCACAACATGGTGCGCGCGACGATCGATGGGCTGAAACGGCTGACCACGGCGCGCCGCGTCGCGCGGGAGCGCGGCGTGGAGCTCGACGCCATCCATTACCGTGCCCGCCAGGAAAGTGTGGTCGCGCGTGGGTAGGCTGCCCCCGACGCGGAAATACCGCAAACGCAAATCGGGGCGGGACCCGGTCCTGCCGCCGGCCGGGAAGGGCAAGCTCCGCATCAAACAGGTGCGATCGGGCAACGGCCACTCTTATCGGATGAAGCGGACGCTCGAGGCATTGGGCCTCAAGCATCATCAGGATGAAGTCGTGCACGCGGATCATCCCGCGCTGCGCGGCATGCTCCAACAGGTGCGCCACCTCGTGGAGGTGACGCCGGACGCTAGCCCCGGGGCCGCGCCCCGGGGAGGAAAGAAGCAAGATGCCAAAGCCGAAGCCTAAAGCGACGCGGAGGCCTCGGGCGAGGCCCAAGCCCCGAGCCCCGAGCCCCGAGTCCCAAGTGACGCGGCTCGCGCTCCACGACCTGAAGCCCCCCGTGGGCTCGCATCGCGCGCGCATCCGTAAGGGCCGCGGGCCCGGCTCGGGTATCGGCAAGACGGCCGGCCGCGGCGGCAAAGGCCAGACCGCGCGCCAGGGCGGCAAGGTGCGCCCGGGATTCGAGGGCGGGCAGATGCCGCTCATCCGGCGCATTCCCAAGCGCGGCTTCACGAATCCGTTCAAGCAGCCGGCGCAGGTGGTGAACGTGCGCCACCTCGTCCTCCTGGCGGAGGGTGTCGAGGTGACGCCGGAAACGCTGTTCGGCGCCGGGCTGGTGCGCCGTCCCGACCATCCGATCAAGCTGCTCGGGACCGGTGAGGTCGCAGGGCGGAAGTTCGTGGTGAAAGGCGTCGCGGTGTCCGCGAGCGCCAAAGTCAAGATCGAGCAGGCGGGCGGAACGATCGCGTGAGTAATCCGATTCCCAATCTGTTCAAGGTCCCGGAGCTCAAGGAAAAGCTCCTCTTCACCTTTCTCTGCCTCGTGATTTACCGCATCGGGGCGCACATCGCGACGCCAGGCGTGAACGTCGACGCCCTCGCGAACTTCCTGAGCACCCGTGGGAGCGGCACGCTCCTCGGCCTCTACGATCTGTTTTCAGGCGGCGGCCTCAGGCGAGCCACGGTCTTTGCGCTCGGGATCATGCCCTACATCTCGGCCAGCATCGTGTTCCAGCTGGCGGGACCGGTGTTCCCCGTCATCGAGAAGATGCAGCGCGATGAAGAGGGCAAGAAGACGCTGACGCAGTGGACCCGCTACCTGACGGTCGTGCTCTGCTTTTTCCAGGCATACGGGTTCGCGGTCTTCACGGAATCGCTGCCCAATGCCGTCGCCAGTCCGGGGTTCGCATTCCGGATGACCACGGTCCTGACGTTGACGACCGGTGGCGTGTTCGTCATGTGGCTGGGCGAGCAGATCACGGAGCGCGGCATCGGGAACGGGATGAGCCTGCTCATCTTCTTCTCGATCATCGAACGCATACTGCCGGAGACGGTAAACACCTTCGAGGCGCTGAAGACCGGTACGCTCAGCTTCCCGGTGCTGATCATCGTGTTGATCATGATGCTGCTCGTCGTCGCGGGGACGGTCGCCATTACGGTGGCGGCGCGGCGAATCCCGGTCCAGATCCCGCGCAAGGTGATGGGCCGAGGACGCATTCGCGAAGGGCAGAAGACCTTCATTCCGCTGCGCATCAACAGCGCCGGCGTGATGCCGATCATCTTCGCGCAGTCGCTGATCATCGTGCCCGGCACGGTGGCGACGTTCAGCGGCGTCCCGTGGCTCAAGACCTTCGCCGAGTATTTCAACACGACGTCGGTGTGGTACATCGTCTCGAACGCGGTGCTGATCGTGTTCTTCGCCTACTTCTACACGTCCATCATCTTCAACCCCGTGGACCTGGCGGAGAACCTCAAGAAGCAGGGCGCGTTTATCCCCGGCGTGAAGCCGGGCGCGGCGACGGCCGATTACATCGACGAGGTGCTCACGCGCATCACACTGCCGGGCGCGCTGTTCCTCACGTTCGTCGCGCTGCTGCCGATCGTAATCTCCAACACGCTGAACATGCCGTTCGGGTTCGGCGGCACGGCGCTGCTCATCGTCGTGGGCGTGGCGCTCGATACGGTGCAGCAGGTGCAGCAACATCTGTTGCTGCGCCAGTATGACGGTTTCATGAAGGGTGGTGGCTCGGGCGGCGGGGGCACCTCGCGGGTTCGCTTCCGCCGCTAGTGCCTGCACGGTAAGTGTTCATCCTCATCCTGGGGGCGCCAGGCTCGGGCAAGGGGACGCAAGGGAAAATCCTCGCCGAGCGGTTGGGCCTGCCCAAGATCACCACGGGCGACCTCATTCGCACGGCCATGAAGCAGGGCACGCCCCTCGGCATCGAAGCCAGGAAGTACTATGACGAAGGCAAGCTCGTACCCGACAGCGTCGTCCTGGGAATGATCAAGGACGAGCTGGACCGCCCCGAAGCGAAAACCGGCGCCATCCTCGACGGCTTCCCGCGGACCGCCGCGCAGGCCGAGCTGGTCGATCGGACCTTTGGTCAGCGCGGCCAGCGCCTGAATCACATCCTCCTAATGGACGTCACCGAAGACGAGCTGGTGCGGCGCATGTCCGCGAGGGCGCAGGTCGAGGGACGCCCGGACGACACGCCTGAAGCCATCGCGACGCGTCTCCAGATCTACCAGCGCGACACCGCCCCGCTCATCGCGCATTATGCCCAGCGGGGCATCGTGCACCGCGTCCCCGGCACCGGGACGGTCGATCAGATTGCCGGGGAGATCAAGCGGATCATCGGGCGATGATCACCATCAAGTCGCCGCGCGAAATCGAGACGATGGCGGCAGCCGGCCGCATCGTCGCCGAGACGCTGGCGCTGGTCGGCCGAAGTATCCGGCCGGACCTCACCACCGAAGACCTCGACCGCCTCGCCGAGACGTTCATCCGCAGCCACCCCGGAGCGCAGCCCTCGTTCAAGGGCCTGTACGACTTTCCGGCCACCCTCTGCACATCGATCAATCACGAGATCGTCCACGGCATTCCGTCGCACAAGCGCGTGCTCCACGACGGCGATATCGTGAGCATCGACGTGGGCGTATGGCTCGAGGGGTTGCACGCCGATTCCGCGGCCACGTTCCCGGTTGGCGACATCAAACCGGAGACGGCTCGTTTGCTCGCGGTGACGCAGCAGGCGCTGGCGGCGGGCGTCGCGCAGGCCCGCGCGGGCAATCACGTCGGCGATATCGGTCATGCCGTACAGCAGGTGGCGGAGGATGCGGGGTACTCAGTGGTCCGCGAGCTGGTCGGCCACGGGATCGGCGCGGCCTTTCACGAGGAGCCGCAGGTGCCGAACTACGGCAAACCAAAGCGCGGCCCGCGACTCGCGCCCGGGATGACGATCGCGATCGAGCCGATGATCAATATCGGCGGCTCGGCGATCCGCACGCTGGACGACAAGTGGACCGTCGTGACGCAGGACGGCTCGCTGTCGGCGCATTTCGAGCATACCGTGGCCATCACCGACAACGGGCCGAGGATCCTCACCAGGGCCGATTGATGCGCGGTTAGCCGAGCCCCGACGCTTTGGCCCTCGCCTGCTCCGACATTCCCGCCAGGTTCGCGTTGACGTTCTCCGTCGCCCCGTCGATCGCGGTTCTCGCCAACATGCCGGCCACCCGCGCGTCGCTGACGGCGTTCTTGTTGCCGATGTGCTCGATGGTTTGGGCGAGCGCGAGCACGCGACGCCCGAGCTTCACGACTTCAGCGGGAGGACGCGCCGCCGCCAGCAGGGCGTCATCGATCGCTTGAGCGCGCTGAGGGTCGCGCTTCGGAATCTTGTATGCGCGGCTGACGCCTTCGTACGCGGCCGCGTCCTCATCCACCAGCCGTCGCAGCTCGGCGCGCAGCCGCTCGGCTTCGTCGAGAATGGCGCGGGCCTGCGCCTCGACCGCCGCGTAGGCTCTTCGCCCCACCGTCAGCCGCGCGACCATCGCCACGAGCGCCGCGGCGAGCGTTCCGGCCAGCGCGGCGGCGCTGCCGCCACCGGGCGTCGGGGCGCCTCCCGCGAGCCCATCGATCCAGCCGTCCAGGGACGGCCCGGCGGACGGGACGGCAGCAGGCAGCGCGGCGCGGATCTTCGTTTCCAGGATGTGATCCCCCGCGTTTGAAAGCCGCAGCACCGATTCCGCGGCGCCGATGAGCCCGCGCTCCGGAATGAGACCGACGATCTCGCTATACTGCACCCCCACACCTTGCTTCTCGGCACGGGCCTTGATCGCATTGAAGACCACGGCGGGCGAGGTGATGTCGATGTCCAGGAGGTTCATCGAGACCTGCGCCAGGCCATCCACGATGAAGCCGCTCGCCTGCACGCCCGGCAACCCGCCGCTCGAGGTGCGGATCTGTTTTGCGATCTCCTTGGCGACGGCAATCTCCTGCGTATCCAGATAGACATTGAATGCGACGAGAAACGGCCGCGCGCCGATCGCCGTCGCACCGGCCGTCGGATGACCTCGCGGGGGCCCGAAGTCCGGCTGCAGCGTCCGCTCGCGCAGCCCCTCGAACTCGCCCTTGCGGATGTCGGGCAGGCGCTCGTGCTCGGGTCGCGTCGCGGCCTTGGCGTACAGAAACACGGGGATTGCGAGCTCTTTGCCGACGCGCTCGCCCAGCGTACGGGCGAGCGCGACGCAATCGTCCATGCTGATTCCCGTAACGGGCACGAACGGCACGACGTCGGTCGCGCCCATGCGCGGATGCTCGCCGCTGTGCCTGGTCAGATCGATCCGCTTGGTGGCGACGCGCATCGCCGCGAACGCGGCTTCGACCACGGCGGCCGGATTGCCGACGAACGTGAACACGGACCGGTTGTGGGCCGTGTCGCTCTGGACGTCGAGCAATTGCACCCCCGCCACACCGGTGACGGCCGCGCGGAGCGCATCGATCGTTGCGGTGTCGCGGCCCTCGGAGAAATTGGGCACGCACTCGACCAGCGGAGCAGTCATCAGCTCTTCCTTAATAGATCGATGAGCCAGCGATGCATCGCGGCGTTGCCCGCCACGATGGACCCGTTCCCCTCGGTGCTCAGTACATCCGCTCCGCCGTCGGGCCGCGTGACCGTGCCGCCCGCTTCGCGAATGAGCAATGTGCCTGCCGCGATGTCCCACGGAGCGAGCTGCAGCTCCCAGAAGCCATCGAGACGTCCCGCGGCGACATCCGCCAGGTCGAGCGCGGCAGCTCCGGCACGACGGATGCCGCTCGCCGCCCCGCTCACGGCGGCGAACTGCGCCAGATAGACGTGCAGCAGGTTCAGCGCCTTGAACGGAAAACCCGTCCCGATGAGCGCATATCTCGGGTCCGTCACAGCCGAGACGCTGAGCCGCGTGTCTTCCTCGAACGCGCCGCCGCCGCGGATGGCCTTGTACGTGCGCTTGCGGCCCACGTCGTGGATGACGCCGGCCGCCAATTTCCCGTCCACCAGGCATCCGATGCTGACCGCGTATTGCGGATAGCCGTGCAGAAAGTTCGTCGTCCCATCCAGCGGATCGACGATCCACACGAGCTCGCCGCGCGCCATCCGTTCGGGAGACAGCTCCTCGCCCACGATGACTGACTCCGGCGCCTCGCGCGCGATCTCCTCGGCGATCAGCGCCTCGGCGACGCGATCGATCTCGGTCACGAAGTCGTGTTGGGATTTCTCCGTCCAGGTATGGACGGCCGGCCGCGCCGCGCCGCGGAGATAATCGGCGGCACGAAGCGCGGCGCGCTCGGCGAGCTTGACTAAGTCGTTGTATTCACGCACCTTGTGGCCCCGTGGCCTCCAAACGCGTCTTCAGCGGCATCCAGCCCTCCGGCGAGCTGCACATCGGCAACTACCTCGGCGCCGTGCAGAACTGGGTGCGGCTGCAAACCCAGTACGAATGCCTGTTTTGCGTTGTCGATCTGCATGCCATCACGCAGCCGTACGACCCCGGCACCCTCGCCTCACTGACTTTCGATATGGCGGTGAGTCTCTTCGCGGCCGGTCTGGATCCCGACAAGTGCATCGTCTTCGTGCAGTCGCACGTCGCCGAACACACCGAGCTCAACTGGCTGCTCACGACCGTGGCCCCGCTCGGCGAGCTCGAGCGCCAGACACAGTTCAAGGACAAGGCGCAGCGCCAGGAAGCAGTGGCGCTGGGCCTCTTGGCGTACCCCGTGCTGCAAGCGGCCGACGTGCTGCTGTACAAAGCTAGTCTCGTTCCGGTGGGAGAGGATCAGGTCCAGCATCTCGAGCTGATGCGGGAAATTGCGCGGCGTTGGAACGCCCGCTACGGCCACGACTTCTTCCCCGAGCCGCAGGCCTTGCTCACCCCGACCAAGAGGGTGTTGGGCCTCGACGGCAAAGCCAAGATGTCTAAAAGCTTGGGGAACACAATCGGGCTGTTCGAGTCCCCCGAGGCGATCTGGGAGAAGCTACGGCCGGCCGCCACCGATCCCGCGCGCAAGACCCGCAAGGATCCTGGCACGCCGGAGATCTGCAATATCTTCACCATACATCAGGGATTCTCGCCGCCCGACACCGTGGTGGAGGTCGCACAGAAGTGCCGCACCGCGGGGTGGGGCTGTCTCGACTGCAAGCGAGTACTGGCGGACAACATGATCAAAACGCTGGGGCCGATGCGCGAGCGCGCGGCGGCGCTGAAGGGCGATCCCGCGGGGGTGCTCGATCGGTTGCGCGACTGCGCCCATCGTGCCCGCGCGCTCGCGCAGCGCACGATCGCGGAGGTGCGTGACAAGATGGGGTTCCTCAAGAGTGTTTGAGCGGATCGTGGACATCTTCCGGCTCGAGCTGATGCTGCAGGTCGGCCTCGCGACCCTGCTCGGTGGCGCGATCGGTCTCGAGCGCGAGCTCGGCGGCAAACCTGCGGGTCTCCGCACCAACATCCTGATTTGTATCGGGTCGGTCCTCTACACCCATCTGTCCATTGCCATGCTCAGCGCGATTGCAGGTTCTGGAGGCACGGGCACCGATCCCACTCGCGTCGCGGGGCAGATCGTCACCGGCGTCGGATTCATCGGCGCAGGGACGATTCTGCACGCCCGCGGCGCGGTCGTGGGGCTCACCAGCGCAGCGACCATCTGGGTCGTTGCGGCGATCGGTGTGGCGTTGGGGAGCGGTTATTACCTCGAGGGCATCGCGACCACGGTTGTGGTCCTTGGGGTCCTCGGCGGGCTCGGTCGCGTCGAAAAGCTCGTGGAGCGTCAATCGACGCGGTCGACCATTTCGATTCATGCGCGGCCAGGTCCGACGGTGCTCGAGGATCTGGAGTCCCTCGTCCGGCGAGCGGGGCTCGAGGTCAACGCCGTTTCGAGCCGCCAGGAAAATGTCGACCTCGTCATCGACTTCGATCTTCGTGGGTCCAAGCGCCTGCACGATCAGGTCATGATCACTCTGCTGCACCACGACCACGTTCGCACGGTCTCCACAGGAGAGTGAGCGCTCCTCCGGTACGGCGTCTCGTCATCGATCTCGCGTCGCCGCGCGCCGCGTGGCGGATTCCGAAAACGAGCGTGGTCGAAATCAGGAACGCGATGGGCGCCGGATGGGACGTCCAGGAGATCAAGGCTCCCGCGGTGTCCGACGGCGACGGTGGCTCGGGCTCCCCGGAGGCGATTGCCGCGGCGCAGGGGGCCGAGATCTATCTCGGCTTCGGAGTCCCCTCCGGCGTGGCGGCGGCCGCCAAGGACACATTGCGCTGGGCGCACACCGCCACCGCCGGCGTGGGGTCGAGCCTCGCCCACATGTCGGGGAGCCGCGTCCTGCTCACCAATTCCGCCGGTGTGCATGCGGAGCCGATGGCCGACTGGGTCGTCGCGGCGATCGCCTACTTCACGCGCGGCCTCGACCGCATGGTGTCCGCGCAGCGACAAGGTCGCTGGGCCAAGGAGGACTTCACCGATGGCGCGATCCCGATGCGCGAATTTCGCGAGCTGCGCCTCGGCGTGTTCGGGCTCGGCGGCATCGGCACCGCCGTCGCCCGGCGCGGGTTGGCGCTCGGCATGAAGGTGTCGGGGGTGCGGCGGCGGCCCGAGCGCGGCGGGCCCAAGGGCGTGGAGTGGGTCGGGAAACTGGACGATCTGCCGCGCCTGGCCTCCGGCAGCGATGTGCTGGTGGTTGCGGCGCCACATACAAAGGAAACCGTCGGTGCGGCCGATCGCCGCGTGCTCGAGCGGCTGCCGCACCAGGCGCTGGTCGTGAACGTCTCGCGCGGATCGCTGCTCGATGAGACGGCGTTGCTCGAGCTGCTGGAGCTGCGGCGGCTGCGAGGCGCGGCGCTCGACGTGTTCGCCACCGAGCCGCTGCCCGCCGGACACCCCTTCTGGACCCACCCGCGCGTGCTCGTGGCGCCGCATGTGAGCGCCGTGTCCGGCCGCTTCTGGGAACGGGAAACGGCTTTGATCGTGGAGAACATCAGGAGCTATCTTGCAGGTGCGCCCCTCACGAACCTCGTCGACCTGGAAGCCGGGTACTGAATGGAAAAGATCATCAAGGCCGCGGTGGATCGCGGGGCGTCCGATCTGCACATCAAAGCGGGCGACGTGTTCCGCGCCCGCATCAACGGGAAGCTGGTGCCGCTCACCAAGCAGCGGCTGACCCCCGATCAGACCAGGGCTATCGCGCAGCGCCTCATTGCCAACGACGACGATCGGGGCCGGATCGACAAGCTCCGCGACTACGATTGCTCGTGGGGCATGCCCGGAATCGGCCGCTTCCGCGTCAACATCCTGCGGCAGCGCTCCTCCTTCATGATCGTGATGCGCGTCATCCCGTTCGACGTCCCGACCTTCGAGTCGCTGAAGCTCCCGGCCGTGCTCGCCGAGGTGGCGAATGCCGAACGCGGGATGATCCTGGTGACGGGTGTGACAGGCTCGGGCAAGAGCTCGACGATGGCGGCGATCATCAACCATATCAACCAGAACCAGCATCGGCACATCCTTACGCTCGAAAACCCGATCGAATTCCTGCACCGCGACATCAACTGCTCGGTGACGCAGCGGGAGATCGGCGTGGACACCGACGACTTCCGTACCGGGCTGCGCGCGGCGCTGCGCCAGGACCCCGACGTGATCCTGATCGGCGAGATGCGCGAATCGGAGACGATCGATACCGCCATGAAGGCGGCCGAGACGGGACATTTGCTCGTCTCGACACTGCATACGCCCGACGCGGTCACGACGGTCAGTCGCGTCGTCTCGATGTTTCCCCCCGAGGAGCAGGAGATCGCGCGACTGCGGCTGTCCGAAGCGTTACATGCGGTGGTGTCGCAGCGCCTGCTGCCGCGGGCGGACGGGCACGGCCGCGCCGCGGCGCTCGAGGTGCTGCTGGCGACCGGGAACGTGCGCGACATGATTCGCGAGAAAGAGCGCACGCCCGCGCTGAACGACTACATCAAGGAATCGCGCGAGCAGTACGGTATGCAAACGTTCGATCAGCACCTCATGGATCTGGTGGCGGACGACGTGGTGACGTACGAGACAGCGCTTGCCGCTTCGTCCAATCCTTCCGACTTCCAGCTCCAGATGCGTACGCTGCGGCGCCGCTCGCGCGTCGCCCCGCCGACGCAACCCACGGCCGCACCGGCGGGCGCGCCGGCGGCCGACAAACCGGACGCACTTACGGACGATCTGTCGGGCATGCTCCCGCAATGAGCGACCCGAAGATCCCGCCGGCAGGAATCTTCCCGCCGGTAACGACGCCGTTCGACCCGACCACGGGCGACATCGCTCCGGTGCAATTCCGGGAAAACATCGAGCGGCTGCTGGCCGAGGGCGTGGACGGCATTGTCGTGTCCGGGTCGACGGGTGAGGCGCCGCTGCTCGAGCCGGAAGAGCAGCGACTCCTCGTTGGTCTCGCGCGCGAGACGCTGACCGACGGCAAGTGGCTCATCGCGGGCACCGGCGGGGAATCGACACGCCAGACGATTGCCCTGTCCCAGGCCGCGGGCGCCGCGGGTGCCAATGCCGTGCTGGTGCGCGCGCCGTCGTATTTCTCGGCCGCCCTGACGCCTGAGACGCTGGCGCTCCACTTCCGCGCCGTCGCGGACGCGAGTCCCGTGCCGGTATTGATCTACAACATCCCGAAGTACACCCACCTGCCGCTCGCGCCGGCATTGCTGCAGCAGCTCACGAGCCACGAGCGGATCATCGGCGTCAAAGATTCGTCCGGCGATCCGAAAAACCTGGTCGCATACCGTGCCGCCGTCCCCCGGTGGTCCGTCCTCGTCGGGTCGGCGTCGCTCCTCTTTACCGCTTTGGAGCTAGGCTGCCAGGGCGGCGTTGTGGGCGTGGCATGCTATGCGCCGAGCCTCTGCGTGCAGCTGGTACGAGAGTTCGAGCAGGGGGGGGGCCATCGCGCCGCGGCGCTCCAGCTCCAGGAGCGCATCACGCCGCTCGACAAGGAAATCGTGGGCAGGCTCGGGCCAGCCGGTGTGAAAGCCGCGATGGATGCCGTCGGGTTGTACGGTGGGCCGGTGCGGCCGCCGCTGCCGGCGCTCTCGCCCGCCGACCGCGAGCGCGTGAGCGCGCTCGTGCGCGGTGACTGACTACTCTGTGCTGTTCCGCGAGCTGGCTGTGCCGCGGCTCGTGGGGACACCCAATCACCAGAAGGTTCGCGAGGTCCTGAAGCGCGAGCTCGCCGCGCGCGGGTTTGCGGTCGAGGAGCATGCGTTTTCGGGACGACCAGCCCGGGCGCTGTTGGGAGTCTCGCGCACCATATCAGGGATCAACCTGATGGCTCGGCCCGTCGGCCCATCGGCCCATCGGCCCGTCTGGCTCGTCGCGCACTACGACTCCAAGGGCCAGCCCATCTCGATGTTCACGCGTCTGTTATGTGTCGTGACCGTGTTGGTCGCACTTCTGACGCTCTGGGTTTCTGCGATTCTCACCGATTCGTCTCGGTGGGCATTCCTCTTTTTTGTCGTGGTCCTGGCCGCGAGCTGGGTGCTGAATCGCGTGAATGACAATTCCCCCGGCGCGGTCGATAACGCGACCGCGCTGATCGCCGTGTTCATGACTCTCGATCAGCTGTCCCCCACCGCCGCGGTTGGTGTCGTCTTTCCCGACGCCGAGGAGTACGGATTGGTGGGCGCACGGGCGTTGGCGGCGGAGCACGGTAATCTCTTTGCGGAGGCCACGGTGATCAATCTCGATGGCCTCGATGACGTCGGCCGGCCGACGGCGTTCCTGCATCGGCCCGGCCCCATCGCCACAGCGGTGGCGGAGGCGCTCGAGGCTCGGCAGTGGCGCTGGTTGCCCGTCATTGTCGATGGCATCGCGCTGAAGCGCGTGAGTCGCGAGTGCGTCTCGATCTTGAAGGGCAACTGGCGCACGATGCGGGTCGTCCATCGCCCCGAGGATACCGCGGCGCGCGTCCGGCTGGATGGCGCGGCCATTGTTGCTGCGGGACTGGCGCGGGTGCTGCGCGCTCAATAGCTTCCCTCAGAGGATAGGGCAGGCCCCCGCTGGGGGCTTTTTTGTTGCCACCGAGGAGAGCTTCGAGTGTTCGGACCAAAGACGCAGTGTGTCGTCGTGGTCGGCGCCCAATGGGGTGACGAGGGCAAGGGCAAGATCGTCGACGTCCTGGCCGAGCGCGCCGATCTCGTGGTGCGCTACCAGGGCGGCGCGAATGCCGGGCACACGGTGGACACGGGTGAGGGCAAGTCGTTCGTCCTGCATCAGATCCCGTCGGGGATTCTTCAGGGCGCGGTGTGCGTCGTCGGCAACGGCGTGGTGCTGGATCCGGAGCAGTTGTTCGCCGAGCTCGATGCACTGGAAGGCCGCGGCGTGCGCACCGAGCACAAGCTCCATGTCTCCGACCGGGCGCACCTCACGCTGCCGTATCACAAGCTCCTGGATCGCGCTCGCGAGAAACAGGAGAAGATCGGGACGACGGGGCGGGGGATCGGTCCGACCTACGAGGACAAATACGGGCGGCGGGGCCTGCGGGTTGGGGATCTGCGCAACCTTGCCCGGGCAAAAGAGTTAGTGCGGGCGCGTGTTGCGGCAGCGAATCAAATGTTGGGAATGCTGGGAGCGGGGAGCGGGGAGCAGGCGAACGCAGAAGAACATTTGCTCCTCCTCGAGCGGCTTGCACCGCGGCTGTTACCACTGGCCGTTGATGCTGGACGTGTGGTGTGGGACGCGCTCCAGCGCGGCGAGTTGGTTCTGCTCGAGGGCGCGCAAGGAGCGCTGCTCGACGTCGACCATGGGACCTATCCCTACGTCACGTCGTCGAACACGACAGCCGGCGGCGCCGCGGTCGGGGTCGGCATCGGACCGACAGCGATCGACGCGGTGCTCGGCGTCGTGAAGGCGTACACGACGCGGGTGGGAAATGGGCCGCTGCCTACCGAGGCAGAGCCGGCCGTCGCGGAGCGGATACGGGAGCTCGGCGGGGAATTCGGCGCGACGACGGGAAGGCCGCGCCGCTGTGGATGGTTCGACGCCGTAGTCGTCAGGTACGCCGTGCGGGTGAATGGACTGACGGGGCTGGCGGTGACGAAACTGGACGTGCTGGACACGTTCGCCGAGATACCGGTCGGAGTCGGATACATGCTCGACGGCGAGATAATTGATAGCATGCCGGCGGATGTGGAGACGATTGGACGAGTGGAACCGATATACGAGAAGGTGACGGGCTGGCAAAAGCCGCTAAAGGACGTGAGAAGACTTGCCGATCTTCCTCCAGCGGCCAGAGCATACGTTGATCGACTACAAGACTTGGCTGGAGCTCCGGTGCGGTACGTGAGCATCGGGACGCGCAGGGATCAGATAATAGAAGTCTAGAGGCGCAGCAGACGCAGCAGACGCAACAGTGGGCGTCAGCGGGCAGAGAAAAGCTACAACTCGCGATGTTTCGATGATGTCGATCCAGTGTCGCTGATTACCTTCGCCGCATGTTGTTCAAGGATCTGAAGGCCTACCAACACCCGCGACGATTGTCGGTGTTGTCGCGATCCCTCATCAAGCGACTGCCTGATTCCGAACGCGATCTTGCGGATCAGTGGCGTCGTGCCTGTAATAGCATCGCGCTGAATCTGGCCGAAGGCGTGAGCCGTCGCGGTTCGAAGGAGTTCCGGCGCTTTACGGACATGGCGCGAGGATCGTTGGTCGAGGTCGAGGCCATCATCGACCTCGTCCAACATCTCGGCGTTTTCGAACCCAATGAGCTCGATGAGATCAGCGCTGCGCGCGACGAGTGCGCGCGCACGGTTTACGGTTTGCTCCGGAAACTTTCGACAGCCGCAGCCACCAGCTAATTCACTGATCACTACTGCTGCGCCTGCTGCGTCTCTCGCTGCTGTATTCTGCAGTTTTCAATGCAGAATACGGCAAGTACTTTCCCTAGGTCGTCTGTCTCTCAATTGGCGTGACAGCGCTTACAACTGGGCATCGTTTTTGCTCTTCCAGTCGAACAGAACTCTCGAAAAGGGCAAACCGCCGGCGACGGCGGGGCGCAAAGCTAGGGGTCTCCTCGGAGATAGCCCGGCTGCCAGAGTCAACGCTGCGCCGCCCGATTTGCGAGAAGTTGTTCGCTTCGCTCACATCGGGTTCTAGGGCGCACGGTGTGCGGCAGGCGATCACCCCCTGGGGAAACTCAGGGGGTTTCTCGTTTCTCTACCCTCAGCGTCTCGGCGTCTCGGCGTCTGTTATTGTTTGTCCAATGCCTCCCGTCATCCTCGTCGCGCCCGCCGCTTTCAAAGGCACGCTCGGCCCGCGCCAGGTCGCCGAAGCACTCGCGGCCGGCGTGCGCCGCGCCGTTCCGGGCGCGTCGGTGCTCGAATGTCCGGTCGCCGACGGCGGTAACGGCCTGCTCGATGTGGTCTTGCCGGCCGGGGCGCTACGCGAGCGGCTGTCCGTCACAGGCCCGATCGGCGACTCGGTCTCGGCGGAAATGGGTTGGATCGACGGCGAGACGGCGATCATCGAAAGCGCGTCGGCCTGTGGGCTGGCGCTGGTCGAGCCGGAAGACCGCGATCCAATGCGCACCACGACGCGCGGCGTCGGTGAGTTGATCTGGACCGCCGCCGACCGTGGCGCCAGGACAATCGTCGTCGGCCTGGGCGGCACCGCGACGGTGGACGGCGGAACCGGCGCCGCGCGCGGCTTCGGCTGGACGTTCGAGAACGCGGCAGGCGAGCAGCTTCCGGATGGAGGCGGTTCGCTGATCGAGCTGGCGTCATTCAGGTCGGGGTGGGGACTCGGCGCTCGTGTCTTGGCGCTGGCCGACGTCGCGACGCCGCTGCTGGGCACGAGCGGCGCCGCCCCGGTCTTCGGACCCCAAAAGGGCGCTCGCCCCGAGGAGATTCCGCTGCTCGCGGCCGGCCTTGCTCGCCTCGCGGAGCTGTGGTCGCAGGCCGGCCGACCCGAGCTTGGGACGATGCCGATGGGCGGCGCCGCGGGTGGCTTGGGGGCCGGCCTGGCATTCTTCGCCAAGGCGGAATTGACGGGCGGAGCCAGTTGGGTGCTGGAGCGCGCGGGCTTCGATGCGGCCTTGGCGAAGGCGGACCTCGTCATCACGGCCGAAGGGATCTTCGACAAGACGTCGCTGGTCGGAAAGGCACCTGGAGAAGTCGTGCGACGGGCCCAGGCGGCAAAGAAGAAGGTCGCCGTGGTCGCCGGGAGGGTCGAAGGGTTGATCGGGGTCCATACGGTTGGCGGCGCCGGAGATGGGCGCATGCTGGACGGCTCCGCGCTCGCTCAGATGGCCGAACAGGTCGCGCGTGAGGCCCTGCGTTTGTAACTTCCGGCTCCTTATGCCCCCCGCAACTGCAGACAAAACGATGGAGAAGCTCGTGTCGCTGGCAAAGCGGCGCGGCTTCGTGTTTCAATCCTCCGAGATCTACGGCGGCCTTGGGTCCGTGTGGGATTACGGGCCGCTCGGCGTCGAGCTGAAGAAAAACATCAAAGAGCGCTGGTGGCGGTCGATGGTGCACGAGCGCCAGGACATCGAAGGTCTCGATGCCGCCATCCTGATGCATCCCAAGGTTTGGGAGGCCTCGGGCCACGTCTCGGGGTTCACCGATCCGCTGGTGGATTGCAAGCACTGCAAGAATCGCTTTCGGGCTGACGATCCCAGAATCAAAGGCACGCCAGGCCAGCCGGACGCGCAGTGTCCCGTGTGCGGCAGCAAGGGCACGCTCACCGCGCCACGCCAGTTCAATCTGATGTTCAAGACGTTCATGGGGCCGGTCGAGGAACAGGCCGCGGTGATTTATCTGCGTCCCGAAACGGCCCAGGGCATTTACGTCAATTATCTCAACGTGCTGCAGTCCTCGCGGCAGAAGATTCCCTTCGGGATCGCGCAAGTGGGGAAGGCGTTCCGCAACGAGATCACGCCGGGCAACTTCATTTTCCGAACGCGCGAGTTCGAGCAGATGGAGATGCAGTTCTTCGTAAAGCCGGGGACCGAAACCGAGTGGTTCGAGTTCTGGCGGGCGGAGCGGATGAATTGGGTCAAGGGGCTCGGGATTCGGGACGAGAAACTACGTTGGCATCAACACGCCAAGGACGAGCTGGCGCACTACGCCACGGACGCCTTCGACATCCAGTATGAATTCCCGTTCGGGTGGCAGGAGTTCGAGGGGATTCACAACCGGACCGACTTCGATCTGTCGAACCATCAGAAGCACGCCGGGAAGAAGCTCGACTACCTCGATCCGAAGACCAACGAGCGCTTCACTCCGTACGTGGTCGAGACCTCGGCGGGCGCGGACCGCACGACCCTGGTCGTGCTGTGCGACGCCTATAGAGAGGAAGCGGTGCGCGGCGAGGAGGCGACCGAAGGCGGCGAGCAGCGCGTCGTGCTGAAGCTCAAGCCCTCGCTCGCCCCGCTCAAGGCGGCGGTGTTCCCGTTGGTGAACAAGGACGGTATGCCCGAGCTCGCGCACCGCATCCACGACGACCTGCGGCGCCACTTCAACGTCTTCTACGACGACGGCGGATCGATCGGCCGGCGCTACCGGCGGCAGGATGAAGCCGGCACTCCGTACGGGATCACGATCGACGGTCAGTCCACCCAGGATCACACGGTGACGGTGCGCGACCGCGACACGCTCAAGCAGGACCGCGTGGCGGCGGGGAAGCTCGTCGAGTACCTGACGCAGAAGCTGGCGGGGTGAAACGTGTGCTGGTGGAATGCCGCGACCTGTTTTTTCGCGGCAAGCTGCAGGCAATGCTGACGGCGTCAGGAGCGGCCGCGGTGCGCGCAGAACCGTACGATGTTGCCGTGATCGAGCTGGGGCGAGCCGACGCACCCCAGCGCATCACCGAGCTCGTGGCGCGCGGTGTTCCGGTACTGGCGTTTGGATCGCACGTCGATGCCGCGGCGTTGCGCGCCGCGCGGGATCTGGGGGCGCGCGCCGTGCCGAATTCCGAAGTGGAGACTGCGCTGCGCGCGCTGTTGTAGGTTCCAGGTCATGCCACGAGATCGAAAACGTGTCGATGTCCTGATCGTCGGCGCCGGTGCCGCCGGTCTCGCCGCAGCCCGCGATCTCTCGCACGCCGGTCTGACGGTCACGATCATCGAGGCGCGGCCGCGCGTCGGCGGCCGGATTCTCACGCTCCACGATCCACGCTCACCCGTCCCGCTGGAGCTCGGCGCCGAATTCATTCACGGCGCGTCGGCGGAAACACTTCCCCTCGCACAGGCGGCCGGGCTCGCGGTATTGGAGCTCCCCAACACCCATGAGCTCGCTGCCGGCGGCCGGTTCAAGCCGATGGGAATTTTGTGGGAGCTCGTCGATCGCATGAATCACGATCTCGCGCGTCGCCTGGCCAGCCGGGGGAAAGACTTCCCGGTGAGCGAGTATCTCGATTCGGCGCGCGTCCCGGCGGAACGCCGCGGACTGCTGCGGGACTTCGTGCAAGGGTTTTACGCCGCACACCCGGACCGGTTGAGTGCGCAGTCGCTCGCGGTCGAGATCGCCGGCGGTGAGGAACGGGACGAGGTCCAGGGCAAACAGTTCCGGATCGCGAACGGCGGCGACGCCCTGATGAAATGGTTGCGAGACGGATTGGATCCCGACCGCAGCGAGGTGCGTCTCAGCACGGTCGCGGAATCCGTGCAATGGAAGCGCGGTGCCGTCCGCATCGTGTGTCGCGGGGGCGGCGACCGAGCCGAATTGCCGACGCTGACAGCCCGTACGGCTCTGATCACCCTGCCGCTGGCCGTCCTCAAGGCCGGCGTCGTGCGCTTCGATCCCGCGCTCCCCGCGAAACAGCGCGCGCTGGAGGGTCTCGAGATGGGGCAGGTGTTCAAGATCGTCTTGCGATTCCGTGAGGCGTTCTGGCAGCGACCCGAATTTCTGAAGGAGCGGCGCGCGAAGGCCGGCTCGAACGGCGGTGGGCTGACCTTTCTTCACGCCCAGGGCGCCGAGGTTCCGACGTGGTGGACGACGCTTCCGGTGCGCGCGCCGGTGCTCACGGGATATGTGGGCGCCGTCGCGGCCGAACAGCTGCTCGCCGAGGAGCCGCCATCGCGGCTCGAGCGCAGTCTGGTGGCGCTCTCCGAGGTCCTCGCTGTGCCGCGGCGCGAGCTCGAGGAGCAGCTCGATGCGTCGGCCAGTCACGACTGGCGCGCCGATCCCTTCGCGCGCGGGGCCTACAGCTACATCGGCGTCGGCGGGAATGGCGCCCCGCGCGCCCTGGGCCGGCCGGTGGACGGGACGCTGTTCTTTGCGGGAGAGGCGACGAACGGTGCCGAGATCGGGACCGTGGCCGGGGCGTTGTCGAGCGGGCGCCGGGCCGCGCGCGAAGTGCTGCGCGAGCTGCAATAGTGGACCGTAAGCGCGAGCTTCGGCCGGAGGCTTCCGCGTGACGTTCCAACAGGCGCGGCGGGTGCTCCTGTCGTTCCCCGGCGTCGCGGAGGGCCCGTGCTATGGCACACCGGGGTTTCGGGTGCGCGGCAAATTCCTCGCCCGCTTGAAAGAAGACGGCACGACGTTGGTGGTGAAATGCGGCGATCAAGAGCGGGATTTTCGCATGGAAGCGGACCCCAAGACGTTCTTCATCACCGATCACTACCGCGGCTACCCGACGGTGCTGGTGCGGCTCGCGCGAGTCCGTGCCGGCGTGCTGCGCGAGGTGGTCGAGCAGGCGTGGCGCCTCAACGCGCCGAAGCGCGTACAGCAACGCCGCCTGAAGCCCTAGGAGGCGCTATCTTTTCTCCCATGATCCATACGACGACGCTCTCGCTTCCGCCGGCCGACGTGCTGGAGCGCGCGCAACGGTTTTTCGCCGACCGAGTACCGAACTCGGCCGCATTCCTCGAGAAGTCGGGACCGAGCTTCGTGACGTTGCGCGGGCAGGGCGGCGAAGAGATCGTGATCAGCGCGTGGGAAGACAAGGAACACGGTGTCACCCGCGTCCGCGCCTCGACGCTGTTCTTCGATCAGGCGCTCGACCGATTCCTCTCGACGCTGCCCCTCGCCTCACCGGTGGAGGTCGCATGACGGTGGGAGTGGGGGGGGAGGAGCGGTATGCCGTGCGCGTGATGGTGACGCCCGCCTGGGAGCAGGTCCCGGTCCAAGTCGACGACAGCACCACCGTCGCTCAGCTGAAGCACGAGGCGCTGCGCGCCGCGCTGAAGACGACGGCCGGCGAGGACGGGTTCGTGGTCAAGTTCCGCGGCGCCCCGGTGCTCGACGAGTCCATCACCCTGGGCCAGTTGGGCGTCGTTCCGAACGCCCCTCTCATCGTGCTGCCGGCGCGGCGGCAACCGGTCCGGTGACCACCGCAACCTTCACCCGGGCGGTCACGGTGTTCGCCGTCGGATTTCTCGCGCTCGACGCGGTGTTATTCGCGCTCGTCAACCGGTTCCTCTGGGCGGGGGTCTGCGCCGCGGCGACGGTGCTGGTCGTCCTGGGGTGGCGCCGCTATCGCCGCGCCATGACGGAGCTGGCTGACGCCCGAAAAGAGATGAAGCGCGAAGTGGAATCCATTCGCGAGCTGTTGCACAACCCCCCTCACCCCCCCAGTCGCCAGAACTAAGTGCCCGTTGCCGTTTCCTGGAATCCGGCCTGCCGGCACCACTACGGCGGCGCCGGACATCCCGAACGGCCGCAACGATTCGAAGCGGTGCTCGAGGCTCTTCGAAGGCCCGAGCTTGCGACGCTCATCTCGTGGGTCGAGGCGTCTGCGGCGACTCGGGAGGCAATCGCGCGCGTTCACCCCCCGGAGTACCTCGACATGCTCGAGGCGCTGGCGGCGCGGGGCGGCGGTGCGCTCGATGCCGACACGTTCCTCGGACCGCGGAGCCTGGAGAGCGTGCTGGCATCGGCGGGCGTCGCGCTCGCGGCCGTCGAGCAGGGGCTGAAAGCCGGCCGAGCGTTCGGTGTTACGCGTCCCCCCGGGCATCACGCGCTCGCCGCGCGCGGGATGGGATTTTGTTTCCTCAACAACGTGGTGCTGGCCGCGCGGCACGCGCAGGCGTTGGGTTGCGCGCGCGTCCTGATCGTGGATTGGGATGTGCATCACGGCAACGGCACCCAGGCGCTGGTCGAGCAGGATCCGTCGATCCGCTTCGTCTCGATGCACCAGTATCCGTGGTATCCGGGAACCGGGGCGGAGAACGAGCGCGGCGTCGGGAATGTGTTCAACGTGCCGCGGCCGGGTGGCTTGCCGCGCGCCGTCTATGTGCGCGACTTCCTCGCCGGCGTGGATGCGGCGCTCGCGCGGTGGAGCCCGGACATTCTCCTCATCTCCGCGGGCTTCGACTCGCTCGCGGGCGATCCACTCGGCGAGTTCACCCTGGAGCCCGACGACATCGTCCAATGGACGGACGCGCTGCGCGAGCGGATGGGAACGCGGCCCGTCGTCGGTGTGCTGGAGGGCGGCTACCGACTCGACCTCCTCGCGGCCGGTGTCGTCGCATTCGTGCGAGCGCTATCTTGAGGACGTGACTGCCCCTCCCCCAACCGTACCGGCGCAGCAGCCGCAGGCATCGAAGAACTGGCCGGCCAGCCTCTACCGGCGGCCTGACGGTGTGCTCGAACAGGACGTCTCCCCCGCGCGGATCCGGGAGACCCTCCAGGCGGGCGAAGGCGAGCTCTGGGTGGACATCGACAGCACCAACATGCACCAGCTCGCGCTGCTCGAAAAAGTGTTCGCGTTTCACCCACTGTCCATCGAGGACACCCTCTCGCCGGGGACGCGGGTCAAGTTCGAGGAGTACGAGCGCTACGTCTTCGTCGTGATGGCGGTCATCCGCTTCGACGAAGGCACGCCGGAGCCGTACGATCTCGCTACGTCGAACCTGTATTTCTTCCTGGGGAAGAATTTCCTGGTGACGGTGCACGCCCTGCCATCGAAGAGCTGTGCCATCGTCCGCGAGCGCCTCGTGCGCAATCCCGAGCTGCTCGCGCGCGGGGTCGAGATGGTGATGCACAACATCATCGACCAGTCGGTGGACGCCTATTTCCCGATGGTCGAAGAGCTCAACACCATGGTGGACGGATTGGAAGAACGGCTCTTCGAGCGGTTCGACCCCGGCCTGATTCACGAGATCTTCAAGGCGAAGCGGGCGGCGTTTTCGCTGCGCCGCCACGTCGGCCCGCTGCGGGAAGTGCTCAACATCCTCACCAACCGGCCGTGCGGTTTCATTCGTCCCGAAACGCAGCTGTACTATCGCGACGTCTACGACCACACGATTCGCATCGTCGAGTCGATGGACACCGTGCGCGACCTGTTGGCCGGCGTCCTCGAGACGTATCTGTCGCAGACGTCGAACCGCCTGAACACCGTGATGAAGCAGCTCTCGATCGTGGCCACGATCGCGCTGCCGTTGATCGTCATCGCGGGAATCTTCGGCATGAACTTCAGCCAGATGCCCTTCACCCATAACCCGTACGGCTTCTACGGCGCGCTCGTCGTGATGGCGGTGACCTCCGGCGTCATCATGTGGTGGCTGAAGAAGAATCGCTGGCTGTGAACCTGCACGTCGAGCAGTGCTCCGTCACCACGCGGCATCCCTTTGTCATCGCCCGCGGCTCGACGAACGGGTATAAGCGGGCCTGGGTTCGTCTCGTCGACGCGGACGGGCAGGAAGGATGGGGCGAGGCCGATCCGTCGTCGTTCTACGGCGAGACGCTCGAGACGGTGCTCGCGGCGTTCGAGCGGCTCAGCGGACACATGCCCCGCGATCCGTTCGACCTGGAAGGGGCGGAGGATCGCTGGGAGCACGCAGTGCCGAAGAACTGGGCGGCCCGTGCCGCCCTGTCGGCCGCATTGCATGACCTCGTCGGGAAGAAGCTGGGCCAGCCGTTGTGGCGGCTGTGGGGGCTCGATCCCAAGCGGGCCCCGCTCTCGTCCTTCACGATCGGGCTCGATTCGCCCGAGAAGATGCGCGCCAAGGTGCGCGAAGCGGACGATTACCCCATTCTGAAAGTGAAGCTCGGCACCGACCGCGACGAAGAGATCCTCCGTACGGTACGCGAGGCGACCAAGAAGCCCCTCCGCGTGGACGCAAACGCGGGATGGACGGTCCCCCGGGCCAAACAGATGATCCCCGTCTTGAAGGAGTACGGCGTCGAGTTTCTCGAACAGCCGCTCGTACCGGATGATCTCGAGGGACTTGCAGCGGTGCGCAAGGTCGCGGCCAAGCACCAATTGCCGGTGGTCGTGGACGAAAGCTGTCTCGTGGCCGCCGACATTCCGCGGCTTGCCGGGCGCGCGGACGGAATCAACATCAAGCTCGCCAAGTGCGGCTCGCTGCGCGAAG
>DASWEL010000305.1:0-5409 GCA_036394755.1 Gemmatimonadales bacterium
CTACTCCGCCAGTCCCAGTTACTACGCCGACGCGTACGCCCAGCCGAGCCCGGACGGCAAAGTGGTGATCTTCAACTCGAACATGAACGGGTCGGGCCGCTATGACTTGTTCATCGCGGAGGTGCCGTTGCGGTGAGCACCCCGCACCGATTGGAACCGGGGGCCCGGGCAAAACACCGCCCGGCCCCCCTCGTAGCAACGCGGGCGTTGAAGCGTTTGTTGATTTTCAAGGACTTAGCTCTGGACCAGCAACGCCGGCGTCGCTGGACAACGCCGGCGTTGGCGCTAATCCTGGCACTGAGATAGCGTACGGGCAGAACCTCCGGCGCGGGCTCCGCATTTCACGCGCCGACGTCGCCCATCTCATGCTTCGCGTGCTCGAGCAAGCCGAGACCATCAAGCAAGTCATCGGAATCGCCAACTGACGGGCCGGGCGAGTCCGTATCCCAGAGAGGGTCGGCTCCGTAGATAGCAACATGGACAGTTCCCACGATCTAGACACCCCTGGTCCTTTCCAGGCACGCTACCTGGCGTTCCTTGAAACGATCGCTCACCTCCGGCCGAAGCTGCACCGTTACTGCGCTCGCATGACCGGGTCGGTGGTGGACGGCGAGGACGTCCTTCAGGAGGCACTGTTCCAAGCCTATCGCAAGTTGGACACCTTTGACGATGACCGGCCGCTGGCTCCGTGGCTGTTCCGGATTGCTCACAATCGGTGTATCGATTTCGTGCGCCGCCGTGAGGTCCGGGAGAACGCAGAGGCCGGTGCGGCGAAGCCCGACTCCGTCGCGCCGGTCGACCCTCTTGGGCCGGCCCTCGGCCAGGCCGTCGAACGCCTCGTGCTGACGCTTCCGCCGATGGAGCGCGCCTGCGTGCTCCTCAAGGACGTCTTCGATTACTCGTTGGAAGACATCGCGGAGTTCATTGATTCCACGGTGGGCGGCGTCAAGGCCGCGCTGCACCGCGGCCGCCTGAAGCTGGCGACCTTGCCCCAACGAACGGCGCCGCCCCGCGCGAAGAGTGCTGAAGTCGCCCGGCTCCTACATCTCTACGTCGAGCGGTTCAATCAACGCGACTGGGACGGCGTTCGGGAGCTCATCGCCGCCGACGCGCGGTTGCTCGTGGCGGACGCGTTTGCCGGCCGACTCGCGGACTCGCCCTACTTCGGGAACTACGAGCGTGCGTCGGTGCCGTGGCGGTTGGCGGTCGGCGAGGTGGACGGGGAGCCTCTGATCATCCTACTGCACCGCCACGCCGATGGGTGGGCACCGCACTCGGTCATTCACGCCGAATTCACCCACAACCGCATCACCCGCGTCGCGGACTTCTCGCACACACCCTGGATTCTCCAGGCGGCGACGTCCGTTCTCGTCTCCGAGCCCTCCTAGCGTCCGGCGGCCCCCCCGACGTATCCCGCTCGTCCGGACAGCCGTACTACATGCAGGACAACCTTCGAGACGGGAGACAATGCAAATATGAAATCGCTCCAATACGGTTCAGTGCTGCTCTTGGCGAGCCTCGATGCTTCCGCCCTGGGCGCTCAAAGCGGCAACTATCCTCCGCTCAGCCAGTACCTGATGCCGCGCGACGCCGAGATCGCGCTGGCGAGAAGCGCCGCCCCGCCGGGCATCTCGGATCGTGCAACGATCAAGGTCTTGACGATGTCCGGATATGAAGTCGCCAGCGAGGGCGACAACGGCGCCGTCTGTATGGTGATGCGCGGGTTCAGCGCGCCAACCTATACCCCCGCACAGTTCCGCGACCTGGTGTACGACCCGAACGTGCGCGCGCCGATCTGCTTCACCGCTCCGGCGGCGAAAACCGCGATGCCGTACTACGAGCTCCGGACCAGGCTCGCGCTGGAGGGGAAGGGCCCGGACCAGATCGCGCAAGGAGTTCAACTGGCGTACGACAAAGGCCAGCTGCCACACCGGGACGCGGTGACCTTCGCCTACATGTGGTCCGCGCACCAGCACCTGGGGCCGGGCATCGACGCGTGGCACCCGCACATGATGGTGTTCGCGCCCAAGTACGACAACGCGATGGTCGGCAGCTTCGCATTCGGCAGCCCGCTGCCGCAGCTCAGCGACGACACAGGAACCCCGTTTGCCGTGGTCGTGATCCCGGTGGACGACAAGCTGGCCATCACACCGCACCCGAGATAAGGTGCGACGAAACGGCGTGACCGTTCCTCTGGCACGATTCCTGGCACTGTGCCATTCGGCCTTGCTGGACAAGAAGCCTCGCAGGGACACAACTCGCTGCGAGGCTTCACGTTCTCAGCAGGCCCGGCTGGACTCGAACCAGCAGCCCCCGGTTTTGGAGCGCACTCCTAGCGACGCGGGCGTTGAAGCATTTGTTGATTTTCAAGGACTTAGGTCTGGACCAGCAACGCCGGCGTCGCTGCACAACGCCGACGTTGGCACTAATCTTGGCACTGAGAAGGAGAGCCCGCCAGTCTATTCACCGGCCGCGCGCGCCAGCGTCTCCACGACGGTGATGTTTGGCAACAGCGCTTGGGGCACGCCGTGCCGCTCTCCGAGGTACGCGGGACTATTGTAGGAAAGCCAAGCCCTTCCTTGCGCATCCTCCCAGACCAGGATCTTCAGCGGCAAATCAATGGCGACGCTCGGCGCGGCAAGCATCAGCGGCGTGCCGGCCTTCGGGTTGCCGAAGATCAGGAGCTTGGTCGGCGGCATATTCATCCCGACCTTCGCCGCTTCCGCGCTGTGGTCCACCAGGGCGAACAGCGTGACGCCTTTGGCGTGGAGCACGGCCGTGAGCCTCTCCACCATCTGCTCGACGGAATGTTGGCTCCGCTGGTCGATAATCCCGCTGTCGCTGTGTGACATCATTATGGAACCGCTCGCGGTCGTCAGGTCCAATTAATTGTCCAAGCGTTCGACGCGACCCACTGCTACTCGGCCCGCGCGGGGCGGAACCCCTTGACCGCGGCAACGCCCAGCCAGACGAAGAGCGCCAGCACGAGGCCTTGCGTGAGGGCAAAGGGCGGCTCGGACTGGGTCGGCGCAGCGACAAACAAAACCGGAATCCTCTTGAACAGCTGCGCGACCAGAACGAAGACATTGACGTACGTTGCGATAACGACGCCGCTCGCGTAGGCCGTGCGCCACCTGCCAGCGAAGTGTTTGACGTAGTGCGCGACGATCACGGCCGCCAGGATCACCAGCGATATAATCCCCACCGCGTGGGACGGCAGGAAGTGAGCGAACGGAAAGCCGAATCCGGTGGCATTCGCCGCGACGGTGGCGACCAGAAAGGCGGCGGCCCAGCGGTCGAGCCCTTTCCCGGTGACGAGGCCCCCCGCCACGACGAGGCCCGTGACGATGCTGACCAGACTCAACACGACATGGAGAAGGGTGAACGCCGTGATACTGATGCCGAAGATCATGGGGCTTCCTTGTGCGATGCGGCCGGGCAGAAAGGGCCAGTGCTTGGCGCCCCTGTCCAAGGGCGGCGCGCGGTGAAGGCCCGCTGCTCCAGCCCGAACAGGCGCTTGAGAGCTTCCAGGAGCCCGTACCCGCGTCCAGCGCTCGTCGCTTCGTTGAGGGCAATGGTCGGCTGGTACAAGAACTTGTTGAGGAGCGCATGGCTGAATTGCTCGAGCTGGGCTCGGTCGTCCGACTTTAAGTGGCGCAGGCGTCGCAGCGCGCGCTCCAGCTCGGCGGCCCGAACCCCTTCCATCTGATCACGGAGCTCTTTGAGCACGGGCACCACGACCAAGCCCCTGTACCACTCCCAGAAGCGCTCTACTTCCTCACTCACGATGCGCTCGGCGGCGGGGATGTGGCGGCGGCGCCCGGCCACGGCCGCTCCCCCACCGTAGACCACGACTTGCAACCAGAGGGCGCCCCGGTCGCGATGACGTGAGCTCCTTCCGCGTGAAAGAGCTTCGTCGTTGCGAGCCCGATGCCGGTCGTTCCTCCGGTCACGACCGCGATCTTGCCTTCCAACCTTCCGTTCATCTGCGCTCCTTCGTTTTGGCTTTAGGCCGTGCCATTCCCTCGAGCGCGCTGACCGCGACGTCGCGCAACCTCTCAGGGCTGGCCCCAGCCTTGGACATGACCTTCATCCCCAGAATGGTCGCATGGAGATGACGTGCCGCCGCGCGTTCGTTCAGCGATGCGCGCACCTCGCCCTTCGGAGCGGACGTGGCCGCAGTCGGCCGGCGGCGCGCCGCGGCCGCACCGACAAGGAGGAGTGCGACCGCGACGACGGCAGTCGGAGCTGGCGAAACAGCTCATGGTGTCAAACACCTTTGTAGACTAGTCGGGTGAAGAAGTCGGGACTGATGATCGTGCCGTCCCAAGCGGCATCGAAGGCGGCGGTCGGCTTCGCCTGCACCACCTCGTCGAGCGTGCGCCCCTGCCGCTTGAGTTTGGCCACCCGTTCCCGCACGGCGACGAGCATCTCACGGTACCCAATCAGTTGGGCACGATTGCCGACTGCTCCGTGCCCTGGAACAATTACGGTGCCGGCCGAGGTCCTGGCGATATTGAGGTCGGTCGCCGCGATCATTCCGTCGATGCTGCCGCCGGTGGAGTAGTCGATGAAGGGATAGATGCCGTTCCACCAGGTGTCGGCCACGTGCAGCACATCCTCGCCCTCGAAATGGACGGAGATGTCCGAGTCCGTGTGCGCGGGCGCATACTTCTGGAGCCGTAGTCGCGTCTTATCGACCTGGAGCACATGGTCTTTCGCGAAGACCTGGGTTGGAAGCGCAGCTGCCGGTGAGGCCTCGAAGGTGAAGTTCCAATCGTCGACTCGTGTCGACTGCGACAGGTGCTTCCTGGTACTCTCCTGGGCGATGATGGTCGCCCCGTGGGTGGCGTGCCACTCGTTCGCGTCGGTGTGATCGAAGTGCCAATGGCTGTTGACGAGGTACCTGATCGGCACCGGTGTCACGCTCGCGACGGAGGCGGCCACGCGAGGACCCACGATGCCGCTGTCCACCAGTAGCACGCCGTCTTTGTCGGCGACGACGCCGATGTTCCCGCCGGAGCCGAACACGACACTGAGATTGCCGCGAAGCGCCTGCACCGTCATCGGTCCGGTTTGCGCAGCTCGGCGGATCTGCTCGACCGGGCCTTCCGCGCGAGCGCGCGCTTGCCAATAGTCTCGCGGTGCACGGCCGAACAGCCCGTATGGGAGCGACATCGCCGCTCCCGCTGCACCCGCCGAGATCAGAAACCGCCGTCTCGACATCGGAACTGCTTCCTTCGATTCCATATGCGTTCCTTTCCCGTCGAGGAGGACTCTCGACGAAGTCTCGCGGGCGGCTCTTATCGCACGCACCGTGCCAGGGGGCTATCACTTCTTCCATCGGAGCCCCGTGTACTCGAGCAGGGCCCGGTTCGCATAGACGGCGGTCCCCTCGGGGCTCAGGAC
>DASWEL010000306.1:0-2397 GCA_036394755.1 Gemmatimonadales bacterium
ACGCGGTTCGGCGTGGTCCACCGCGGCTCGCGCGGCACGGAGTTCGAGGGGTCCCCGGCGGCCAGCTGCGCAAGTTCCTTGGCGAACGCCGAAACCATCTCGCTCGCCGTCGCCGCGGCGAGTGCCGGCCATAGGAAGGGCGTCAAAGGAACCAAGGCGCACCGTCGTTGTAATTGTCGGTCCAACGCGCCTGGGCGCGCGGCGCGTCAGTTGGTCGGCACCAGGTTGACGTCTTTCGCCAGCTTGACGATCGCCGCCACGTCGTCGCGGTAGAATTTGCCGAACTCGTCCGCCGTCATCGGCATCGGCTCGACCCCGAACGTCGCCAATCGCTCCTGCACGGCCGGCACCGCGAGCGCCTTCTGCGTTTCGGCGTTGAGCCGATCGACGATGGCGCGCGGGGTCTTCGCCGGGACGGCGAGACCGCCCCAGAACAGATACTGCGCGTCGGGATAGCCCGCCTCCACCACCGTCGGAACGTTCGGCAGCGCCGGCGCGCGTTTCGCCGTGCTCACGGCCAGCGCCACCACCTTGCCGTCCCTGATGTTGGGCAGCGCGGGTGCGATCGGCAGATAGTAGAAGTCGACGCGCCCGGTCATCACCTCGGTGAAGGCCTCGACCGGACCACGGAACGGAATGTGCTGGACGTTGATGCCGGCCGCGAGCCGCAATCGCTCGGCGGCCCAGTGCGAGGCCGAGCCCAGCCCGGCGGAGGCAAAGTTCAACGCGCCCGGCTTCGCCTTGGCGGCGGCCACCAGGTCGGCGACGGACGTCCAGCCTTTCGCGGGCGCGGCGACCAGCACGCTCGGCTGCACGCCGAACAGGGCGACTGGAACGAAATCGTGCAGCGGATCGTACGGCAGCGTCTTGTAAAGTGCGACGGCAGAGCCCTGCGAGGACGTCAACAGCAGGATCGTGTAGCCGTCCGGATCGGCCTTGGCCACCGAGGCGGATCCGATCGTCCCTCCGGCGCCGGTGCGGTTCTCGATCACGAAGGACTGGCCGAGCTGCTTCGAGACCTGATCGAGCACGATGCGTGCGATGGTGTCGCCGGCGTTGCCCGCGCTCACCGTGCTGACGGCCAGAATCGAGCGGTTGGGCCAATCCTGAGCGAGCGCAGCAGGCGCTAATGTGATGAAAGCGGCGCACGCGATGGCGCCGCACGACATGCGCAATGACATCGCAACCTCCCTGGAATGCCGCCGAAGTTCTGATCGACTTCGTTGGTCACGTTTTTCGTCGGTCACGTGGGGGCGGTGGGCCGCACCTCCCGATCTCGGGCCAGCCCTCCACCGTGACGGGCCTATGATGCTCCCGATCGGGGCGCACGGGCAACCGGCGGCGTGCGCCCTGCGCTCGTGCGTCGCATGGGCGCCCCGTTGCCTCTTTTTATCGCGGCCCTCTCTGGCTAAAATCGCAGACCTAGAGCGACCGAGACGCCCATCGTAGGCGTCCGGCACTTCAACCCAACTCATTCTCCGGGACCCCTTCGAGCGTCCCGTGTCCTCGCTCCGACCCATGTCGGGCGAAAGGAGTGCCTTCAATGTGTGACTACAGTCTAGACCTCGTCGCATCCCGACCCGCGAAGGTCGGAGACGAACTGGTAACGACGATGTTCGAGAACTCCATGACGCGGGGATTCGCGGCCATCGGGGCGCCGAACGTGGCTGTGTGCCTGTTACCCGGCACGGAGGTCGCGTTCGAACAGGACGTCAGGTACGAGCGCTTTTTTGCTTTCCTCCCGCACGTCAAGCTCGGGACGAAAGTGGCTCGGTTCCGCCAGATCAACGTGGGCAAGCCGAGGGTGCACCACGATGCGCTGGAGTTCCCCGACGGGGAGACCGTGCTGCTCACCCGCCTGTGCGAAGACCAGCACGCGACCGTGCTGCAGCTGCCGGCTTCTCCGCAGCCCGTGAACGCGGCGGAGCGGCAAAAGAGCAATTCGCTCGTCAGGTAATCGGGCTGCTCACGATCGAGCTTGCCTGGCTGTTGGCATGATAGAAGAGAGCGAGCGGGATGCCGGTCGCTTTCCAGCGGGTCGTGCGCGAGACGGCGAGACGTCTAAGGCCTCGCTCACCTCTGCGCGTGCGGCCGGCGACGCGCGCACGAATGGGGGATCGCCATGAGCTTCAAGACCATTCTGGTGCCGATCGAACAGCACGATCGCATGAACGCGACATTGGAGACCGCGCTCCTGCTCGCGCGCAAATTCGACAGCTACGTCGAAGGGTTCGCCTTGCGCGTTGAGCTCCCCACCGCCTTCGCGGTGGGCGACGTAGCCGCCGTGCCGATACCGGCATTGGAGCACGACATCGCGGAAAACGAGCAGCGAGGCCGCAGCCTCTTCGAGAACTTCATGCAAGCGCATGGCGTGCCGCGCGGAGCTGACGCAAAGGC
>DASWEL010000307.1:0-12759 GCA_036394755.1 Gemmatimonadales bacterium
AGATCGAAGAGATTGCGCGTGGCGGGATCGAAGCCCCGCACGCCGCGCTCGCAGAGAATGACCTCATGGTTGCCTTCGGCCAGCAGATACTCCGCCGAGAGCAGCAGCTCCTGCACGGTCGCGCTGATCCCGCGCTTGAGCAGCACCGGCTTGCCGCAGCGTCCCGCGACCTTGAGCAACGAGAAGTTCTGCATGTTGCGCGCGCCGATCTGTACGATGTCGGCCATCTCGGCCACCCAGCCGAGGCCGCTCTCATCCATCGCTTCGGTGCAGATCAGGAGCCCGGTCTCTTCGCGCGCCTTGGCGAGCAGCCTGAGGCCCGGCTTCCCGAGTCCCTGGAATGAGTAGGGCGAGCTGCGGGGCTTCCAGGCGCCGCCGCGCAGGACGACCGCGCCAGCTTCCTTTACTTGTCGCGCGGCCTCGATGATTTGGCGCTCGGTTTCGACCGAGCAGGGACCGGCGATCACGACCACCTCCGTGCCCCCGAAGGCAACGCCGCCGGCCAACCGGACGACGGTGGGCTCGGCTTTCCACTCGCGGCTCACCTGCTTGTAGGGTTGGGAGACGTGAATGACCTCGTGCACGCCCGGCAGCCCTTCGAGCCGCGACGCGTCGACGCGCCCGTCATTGCCGACGAGGCCCACGGCGGTGCGCTGATTGCCGGGCATAGGCTGCGCCTGATAGCCCATCTCCTCGATGACGGAGATGACTTTCTGGACTTCATCGGGCGTCGCTCCATGCCGCATCACGATCAGCACGACTCGCGTCTCCCGTCTCCAATGGTGAAGCGATCCCCGTCCTGTGCCGCGGATACCGGTCCGCTAAAACGGGTGCCGGCAAGTTTTGCCGGGTCCGAAGTCTCTACCGGAGGATAGAAGTGCGTCAAGACTAAGCGCTTGGTCGCCGCTTCTTTTGCCAGCTCGCCAGCTTGTTGCGGAGTCAGATGGATGTCCATCGCCATCGATTCGGGCAGCGAGCACTCCGCCAGCAGCAGGTCGCACCCGCTCGCCCAGCGTGCCAGCTCGCTGCTCGGTCCGGTATCGCCGGTGTAGACGAGACGGCCCTCCGGTGCCACGAGCGAGACGGCCACGCTCTCCGTGGTATGCGGCACCGGGAAGGTCTCGAGACTCACATCGGCGTTCAGCGGAAACGGCTCACCGTCGCGTACATCGAGAATGCCGATCGGGAATCCCGGATCGAGCAGCCACTGGCCGTAGCCTTCGGCCAGCGTGCGGAGCAACTGTACGACTCCCGGCGGGCCGAGGATGACGAACGGCTCACGGCGCGGCGGGTCGGTCGTGTACTTGAGCGCGTACACGAGCATCGGCAGCTCACCCCAATGGTCGGGGTGGAAGTGGGTCAGGATGACGTGCGACACTTGATGCCAGGGTAGCCCGAACTCCGCGAGCCGGTGCAATGCCCCGGCCCCGCAGTCGAGCAGGATCCGAAGGTCGCCGCGCTGGACCCAGTGACAGGCGGCGGTGCGGCGGGCCGATGGTGCGACAGTCCCGGTGCCGACGGTAACGAGTTCCATACTCACTTTCCCCGAAAGACGATCCGCTTGAACACGAGCAAACCCGGCGCCTTGAGCTTGGCGAGATACACGCCGGCCGGCAACGGGTGCCCATCATCGGTGCGGCCATCCCACATCAGCCGCGGGTCACAGATGCCCCCGCTGCCCGATCCACGGCCATAGCGGCCGGGGGCCAAAACGCCCGGAAAATCAGGGCCGGGAACGAAGCGGCGCACGCGGTTACCGCGCAGGTCTAGGATGTCGAGCTGCACATTGCCGGCAAGGGCAAGGTCGAACCATAAGCAGGTCGAGTCGCGGCCTGCGATGGGGAAGGGGTTCGGGAAATTCTGATAGAGGAGGGTCGCCGTCGGCATACCCAGATCTACGACGAGAAACGATCCCTGGCTTCGAATGATGCTGGTATCGGATCCGGCATGCACGACGAGCAGCCAGCGATATGCGGTATTGCGCTCGAGCGGTTGGGGGAGCTGGAACGTGGAGTCGGTCAGATTCGTGAAGGTGGATTCGATCACACTCGTCGCCACCCGCTGCACTTCGAGGTCGAACGTCAGTGGCCCCGGTGGAGCCGATACTTGCGCGGGTTTCCATTTGAACGTCGGCTGCGCCGTGTCGATCACCATGCCCGCGGGATTGCTCAATGCAGTCAGGGTCGCCCAGGCCGGTACGATGATCGGGCCAATCACCCCGCTCGTCGCCATCTCGCCGCTGGCCGCCGTTGCGTCGACCCGCCAGAACAGACTCCCGCTCCTGAGCGCCTGGCCGGGGGCGAACGTCTGTGCCGTGGTGAGCCGGTCGACGATCGGGGCGGACAGCGTGCTGTCGCGGCCGATGCGCAGGCGGTAGGTCACGGGCGTTGCGGATGCCGGTACCGTTCCCACCGTCCACGAGAAGGCCGGCGTGATCGTCGTCAACGGCCCGGCCGCGGGCACCGGCGCGGTCGCCGTCACACCGCCCGGGAAAACCGCCGCCGCCGCGACGTCAGGACGACCCCAGCCGAAGCTCGAGTCGGGTGCTGCCCGCTTCGTGGCGGTGCTCCGAAACCCGGCGCGCAGATCCATCGGGAGCAGCGAGGGATGCATCTGCTTGACGAGCGCCGCGCTCGCCGCGACCAACGGCGTGGCGAACGACGTGCCGTCCCCGCGCCCGACGTGACCGACGCCCGTGAGGACACAGACGGCGACCCCGGGTGCGGTGAAATCCGGTTTGATCCGCCCGTCGGCGGTGGGTCCGCGCGACGAGAAAAACGCGATGGTTCCCAGCGAATCCTCCGCGCCAATCGCGAGCACGGAATCACCATCAGCCGGCGTGGAGAGCGATCGAAAGGAGGGTCCGTCGTTGCCCGCCGCGGTGACGACCAGAATGCCGCGCTGCGCGGCCAGGTCGGCGGCGACGGTGGTGACGGCAACGTCGCCGTTCAACTGTGACGGCGTGTAGCTGAAGCCGTTATCGAAACTCAAGTACCCGAGGCTCGACGAGACGATGTCGACGCCGATCGAATCGGCCCACTCGAGTGCGGCGACGTAGTTGTCTTCCTCGACGCGCGTCTCGCTGCGGATGTCCTCGGTCTTCGCGAGCAGGAACTGCGCGCCGCGTGCGATGCCGTGCAGCCGGCCCGCGACCTCACCCGCGAACAGGGACCAGGTGGCGGTGCCATGGGACTGCGCCCCGAGCACATCCTTGCCCGGCTCGTCTTTCACGACCGAGTCATTGAAGACGAAATCGTGCTGCGCGGCGATCGTGATGCCGTTGAACGCGGGGTTTGCCGTATCGAAGCCCGTGTCGAAGATCCCGACGCGGACGCCCGTCCCGTTGATCCCCTGATCGGTGAGCGGCCGGAGGTGCAGTTGCCGGTAGGGCATCTCCGAGGGACCCAGTACCGGATCGTCGCCGGCCGTGACGCCGCAGGTGTCGCCCGGTCCGGCGCCCGGTGCGGCCATGATACGAGGAGCCGGGAGCGGGCGGCGGAGCTTGAACCGCCCCAGTGGCTGGATGCGCCTGAGGTCCGGGTCCTGGAGAAGTTGCCGAAGCGCGGCCGCGGGCACATCCGCGCTGACCGCATGCAGCCATCTGCTGCGGACGCGGACGTGTGCCCCGGCGGCTGCGGCGCGCTCGCTGATCGCGTCGAGCGAGGCCGTCGGCCGCGCGAGCAGCCAGACCGAAACCGTGGTGTCTCGCACACGACCGAGCAGGCGCGGCAAAACCGGAGAAACGGTGGGCCGCTGCGCCGCCAACCCAGCAGGCAGGAATAGGAGCCAGATGAACCGCCGCATCACTAGGGGCTAGGGGTTAGGGACTGGGGCCTAGGGGGAACCTAGGCGGGTTCCATTTGACCGAGACGGACTCCAACGATCGTGGAGACCCCCGGTTCCTGCATCGTGACGCCATAGGCCGCGTCGGCGGCTTGCATCGTCCGTGGGTTGTGTGTGATCACAATGAATTGCGTCTGATCTTTGAACTCCGCCAGGAGGCGGACGTAGCGGCCGACGTTCGCGTCGTCGAGCGGCGCGTCGACCTCGTCCAGGAGGCAGAACGGGCTCGGCTTGGCGAGGAAGATCGCGAACAGCAGCGACACCGCGACCAGCGTGCGCTCGCCCGAGGAGAGCAGGTGGATCCGCTGCGTGCGCTTGCCGCGGGGCGCGGCGTGGATCTCGATCTCACTCTCGAGCGGCTCGTCCTCATTCGCCAGCCGGACGTCGCATTCGCCGCCGCCGAACAGCGTTTGGAATACGGACCGAAAGTGTTCTCGCACCTTGGAGAATGATTCGAGGAACAGCGTCTTGGCGGTCTGATCGATCTCCCGCGCCGCTTGCTGCAGCGAGTTGCGGGCGGACACCAAATCGTCACGCTGCGTCATCAGGAACTCGAGGCGTTTGTTCTCCTCGGCGTGCTCCTCCACCGCCAGCGCGTTCACCGGCCCGACGGCGTCAATCGCGCCACGCAGCCGGTCGTTTTCCTGCCGCAGCCACTCGAGGTCGCCGGCGACCTCCGGGGCCTCAGCGAGCAGCTTGTCGAGCGGCTTGCGCCACTCGGTTTCCACGCGTTCGACGAGACCGCGCTTCTTGCCGTCCATCTCGGTGCGCTCGAGCTGCAACCGGTGCTCCTCTTCGCCCAGGGCGGCGAGCGCCTTGCGCGCCTGATCGAGCGCGCCCTCCGCCTGGCCGACGTCGGCGTCGGTCATTCCCAGCTGCGCTTCAGCGTCTTTTGCGGCGACGTCGAGCCCCGTCAACGCCAGACGGCGCTCCTGCACCGCGTCCTCCCACTGAGCGCGCTGCGTCATGAGGGTCGCCGTCTCCCGCTCGATGCGCGCGATCTCCTCAGCCCGCGCCCCAGCCTGCGCCCGCGCCGCTGTGGCATCGGCATCGGCGCGGCCGGCGCGCTCTGACGCCGCGGCAAGCCGCGCTTCCACCTGGGCGGCCTCGACCTGCCAGCGCACGCGTTGCTCACGCGCAGCTTCCTGCTGCGCCTCGAGGTCGGCCAGCCCGACGCGCTCGGCGCCGAGCTGCTCGGCGAAGCGGACGCGCTCTACCTCCCGTTCCTGCAGCTCGACGTGCAGCGCGCCGAGGCGCGTTTCGACCTCTGCCAGCCGCTTGGTCAAGCGCTCGACCTGTGCGGCAGCCTCTTCAGCCTCGCGCCGAGCGTGGATGAGACCGCGATCCGCTTCTCCCTTTTCGGCGCCGGCGTCGAGCTCGACGCGACGCGCCTGCTCGGCACCGTGTGCCGCCGCGGTCAACGCCGCATCCGCCGCCGCGAGCTCCTTCACCGTAGACTCTTCAGCCGCCCGCGCGCGATCGCGATTCGATTCGGCATCCCGCACGTCCTTGTCCAGCGCTTCGAGCTCGGCACGCCGCTGCAGGGGACCACCGGCAGCCGGTGCCCCGCTGTCGAGGAAAACCGCCCCGTTCGCGCGACGCAGCGCGCCCGCGCCGATCACCTCGTGGCCGGCGAGCAGCGCCCGGACCCACGCCGCGGCGGGACCATCGACGCGCAGCTCGTCCTTGAGGGGATGGCCGTCGGCACCAAGTCGAGGCCCCGGTACGCAGGGCAGGAGCACCAGCGGTCCCGGTTGTGTTTCCCGATGCCAGGTGCTGATCGCCTCGATGACGGACGCATCGCGAACCAGCACGGCATGGAGCCATTCACCGAGCAAACGCTCCGCCAGCTCGGCGTCGCGCTGGCTGGTCCGCACGAAATCGGCGAGCGGGCCAAGCACCATCCCTTCGCCGAAGTGGGTGCGGACTTTGAGCAAGGCTTGCGCGGCGGGGGCCAGACCGACGTGCTCGCGATCGAGGTCGTTGAGCGCGTCTCGCCGTGCCTCGAGCTGTGCCAGCGCGGCCTCTGCTTGCCGGCGCGCCGAGCGCGCACCCATCTCCTGTTCGTGGAGCGTGCCGACCTGCCGACGTGCATGCTGGAGCGCCTCCACCGCACTGACCGCGACTTGCGCGTCGCGATGGACGCGTTGCGCGGCGGCTTCGGCATCGCGCGCGGCGTCGTGCGACGCGGCATCGCGCTCCTGGCGTTCGCCGGCCGCCAGCGCCAGCTGCTCGCGCAGCTCGCTCCGCTCGCGGTCGAGCGCGCCGCCCTCGATTTCGAGCGCTCGTGCGGTCTCGGCACGGTGCTGCAGCGCTTCCTCGAGCTCACGCACCGCGACCCGCTCGGCCGTGAGCCGCCCTCGCACGTTGTCCTCTTCGCCGGTCCGTGCTCCCAGCGCGCAGTGCACGGCGCTGAGATCGCGTTCGGCCGCAGCGCGCTCCGTAGCGGCCGCTTCATGCTCGCGTTCGGCCTGGGCCGCCCGCCGCTCGGCCTGGATGCGCTCATCGGCGGCGGTGTGGCGCCGCTGGCCCGCGTTGCCGAGCCGTTCCGCGGCGAGAGCGAGATCGCTCTCGAGCCGACCGACCTCGAGCTTGGCGTCGCCCAGCCGGCGCTCGACTTCGGTGCGCTGCGCTTCCACCGTGTGCCGGGCCTGGACCCGCGCTTCCCGTTGATGCTCGGCATCGTCGAGGCGCGCGCGTGCGGCGGGGAGGTGCTCGGCCAGCTCGCGCGCGCGGACACCGAGCGCTCCCAGTGACAGATCGAAGTCCTCGATTTCCCGACGCACCAGCGTCATCGCGATGCCAAAACGCTCTTCGATCATCTTGCCGTAGCGCTCGGCACGGCCGCGCTGGCGCGCGAGACTGCGGACCTGGGTCTGTACCTCGGCGATCAGGTCCTCGAGCCGGGCCAGGTCGGCCCCCGTTTCCTCGAGGCGCCGCTCCGTGCTCTTTTTGCGGTCGCGATATAGTCCGATTCCCGCCGCTTCCTCGAACAGCGCACGCCGCTCTTCGGCTTTCTCCGACAACAGGGCCTCGATCATCTTCGCTTCCATGACGACGGCGGCGTCCGCGCCCAGGCCGGTGCCGCGTAACATGTCCTGGATGTCCCGGAGCCGTACCGGCGAACGATTCAGCATGTATTCGCTCTGACCCGAGCGCGACAGGCGCCGCGTCACGACAACTTCCTGGTATGCGATCGGGAGGCTGCCGTCCGAGTTATCGAAGACCAGCGAGACTTCCGCGACGTTCACGGGCCGGCGGCCGGTCGATCCCTGGAAGATGACGTCTTCCATTTTCCCGCCGCGCAACAGGCGCGGCGACTGCTCGCCGAGTACCCAGCGTACCGCGTCCGAGATGTTCGACTTGCCGCAGCCGTTCGGTCCGACGATCGCGGTCACGCCTTGATCGAACGGCAGCTCCACCAATCCGGCGAACGACTTGAATCCAGAGAGCTCGAGCCTGCTCAGTCTCATGGTATTCCCATTCGAGGGAGTAGGTTCGCGCGCACGCCGGCGCGCCTGAGTGCGGCTTGGGTGTACGCCGCCTGTTCGGGTCCTTCGAACGCGCCCAACAGAATCACCCCGGTGGACCAGCGGACCGCGGGAAGACCCCGGCGCCGCAACGAGTCGAGCGACGCGCCCGCGGGAGCATGGTAGGAGTATGGGGCGAGGAGCAGATCGCCGACGCCTTCACCTGCCAAGCCGCGGTGCCACAACGCTGCGCGGCCGGTCCCGGCCGCGGCCCGCGTCGCGTACGAGCCCGCGAGCACCCGATACCAGACGGGGCCATTGCCGCTCTGCGGCACCGGCGTGACGAGCGCTGATACACCCGCGTCCGCCGCGAGCCGATCGGCATGCGCCAGTGCCTTGTCGAGTGACGCGTACGCCGCAAGCTGAATGGTCCAGCCGAGCGTGTCGGCCTTGGGGATCGTTGCGTGTGTTGGAGCAGGGAGCGGGGAGCTGTGAGCGGGAGCAGGCGCGGAAGCAGGAGCTGGTAGGGGCGGCGGGACCAGGAATCCCGACTCGCGCGCTCGCGCGAGCAGTGCCCATCCTCCGACCGCCAGGGCCGCCACCACAAGCGCGGCCAGTGCGATGCGCAAGCCGCGGCGCGGTCGGTCCGTCACCGGCACGGTTATCGACGGTGGTGACACTCGCGGACTCGATGGCAGCCACCGATCGCGGACGACGCCCAGCAACGGCACATCGCGCGGCAGCGCGAATTCGGGACCCACGCCCTCGGGCGCGAGCACCAGCGCACCGTCAGGTGCCGCCGAAAGCTGAGCGAGTCCGGTGAGCGGCAGCAACGCCAGGAGCAGCGCGCCCTCCGACCGAAAGCCCGCCTGCAACTTCGGCCAGCGCGCGTGCGCGTAGACCTCGTCCGGATGTGCAGTCTCCGAGCCGGCGGGAATGATGAACACACCCGTCACTTCATGCGCCGCTTTGTTGAGCGAGACGCCGTATTCGAAGGCGTCGACGATGCCTTCGGTCGCGTGCAGCCCGGCGATCTCGTGGAGTGCCGGGTTTTCGAGGCACAAATCCACGAGGGCGACGCGACGTCCATCGCGTGCGGCGATGCGCGCGATGTCCCAGGCCGCTTTTGCCGCCCACGGAGGATCGCCGGCCAATGTCACGAGGGCGATGAGTGCTGCGTCATCCACCAGCGGCGGGACGAGGTGACCGAGCCGCGAAAGCGGCAACTGACGGACGCTGGTCATTGCCCGGGTTGGTAGATCCAGAAGGGGCGGCCCAGGCGTCGTCCCGTGGCTTCGGCCTGCGCGCGGGTCGCGTAGGGGCCGAGCACGACGCGATAGCCATCGTCGGGGTGCTGTGGCGGCAGGACGCGCGCTGCCAATCCCGCGCGCGTGAGATCGTCCGCGAGATGTCCCGACCACTCCGGGTTCTGGGACGTCGAGACCTGCACGTACAACGGCCCTTCCGCACCGGTGCCCGAGCTGTCGGAGGTTGTGGAGCTCACCGTGCTCGACGGAACACCACGCGGCAGCCATGTGGTCAGCACCCACATATCGGCGGCGCCGTTCGGCACTTTGCCGACGTCGCTCAGTGAATCGGGCCGAGCCGACACCACGTCGTTGCCGCGCCGGTAGATCAGCATCCCGTCTGGCGAGATGGCAGGCAGATCCGACTTCCATGCAGTGGGGACGATGCCGGTGTGACGCTTGATCGGCAGATCGACGATCCAGGCCGAATCGCCCACCGCTGGGCGCGCGAGCAACCAGCGGCCAAGTGGGTCGAGTCGGAGCGCGGCGACGGGACCGGGCAACGCGACGCCGTCGAGCTCCTTGCGCTCGTAGCGATCGACCACGGCGAGTCCCGGCACGTTGCGCCGCGCGACATAAATCCGGTGGCCCGATGGCGAGAACGCGAGCGCCCGCGGTGCGTCCGTCAGTTTGACGAACGCCGGATCACGCCGTCCGAGCGGATCGTAGAACGTCACGCCCGAGTCGCTGGCGACCGCGACGAGGTCGCCCCAGCGTGTCGCGGCGACGTCGCCACCGGCGGCGATGGGCCGCACGGTCGGCGGCTGATCGGCGGCGGCGACGAGCAATCGATCCTGCGGGATCACACCGACGAGATGCTGATCGGCCGCGCCGAACAGATCGCGCGGGAGCGCGGTCAATGGCTGGGGCCATGCAAATCGCGTTCGCCGCGAGAGCGAGACCACGCGACGCGACGAATCCACGGCGTAGAGCGTGCCATCTGGGCCCAGCGCGGCCTGTTTGATGTTCGCCCCGACGGTGTCCACGCGACCGCTGCCGAGATCGAGCGCGAGCAGGTCGTGTTTGGCGGTCGTTACAAAGAGGAATTCAGATTCGGGGTCGAGGCCGATGACCCGCTCGATCGGGGGCAGTTTGCCCTTCAGCACGCCCTCGACGGAGGTGAGCCGCGGCAGCCGGTACAGCTGCGGCGTGCCACCTTTGGCGGGGAGACGGATCGCCACACCGGGCGAGCGCGCGAGGATCTGGAGTTTGCTAACCAGTTGCGGCGACTGTTGTTGTGACGATCCAGCCGCCGGCGCTCGGGGGCCACAGCCCCAAAGCGTGACAAACGCGAATAGAAGGAAGCGGGAGATAGGCAATTGGCCTCGCCGGACAAAATAGACAACCGGCGAGGCCATTGCAACTGTTTTATTGAAGCGGAGTTAGAACGTCGGACCTAAACTGATGGTCCAATACGCGTGCCTGAGCGCCCGGTCCAGCGGCTTCGTGTAATCGAGACGCATGATCAGCAGACCGAAGACGTTCGCCCGAATCGAGCCACCCCAGCTCCGCAGTGGTGTCCGAACCAGCACTGGGTCATCTCCGGCCGTGCGGCTCCATTTGACGGTGCTCGCGTCGTCCCACGCCATCCCGATGTCGTAGAACACCGCGCCTTCGATCGGTGGGAAGCCCAGCGGCAAGAAGCCAAGCACCAGACTGCGTGTCAGCGGGAACCGCAGCTCCACGTTGCCGACCGCGATCTTCGATCCGATCAGCTGGTCGAGCGCGGCGCATCCGGTTTGCGAACTCGACTGCGCGGCGATGCTGCACTCGTGGTTGCGGATCGAACCGGCGGTGTACCCCCGAATCAATTCGGTGCTGCCGACGAAAACCGGGAAACGATCGGCATCGCGTCCGAAGCGTCCGAACATCAGCCCGCGGACGGCGATCGTGAACGGCCGGAAGAAGAGATACCGCCGGTAATCGACCAGCCCTGCCGTAAACTGCCAGCTGCCGAATGCCGGTGCGATGGAAAACCGCGAGCGAGCCCCCGCGAACGGCCCGACGTAGCCGAACAGCGTGTTGTCGTGTACGTGCGCGATCGAGGGCTGCACGAACGTCGCGGACGGACCGCCACCCTGGACGAGCTGCTGGTCGTTGAAGTCGCCCGAGCTCGTGTGGTAGGAGGTCTGCAGCGCCAGTGTGGCCTCCGAGATGTTGACTGCGTGCACGCCCAGCTCGATGCGGTTGAACCGGCTGAACGGATACGACGATTCGGTAAAGAGGTCGCGAATGACGAAGCGCCGAATGCGCGTCGTGTAGACATTGAGGCTGTCGCCGGGGCGGTTCGGATCCGCGATCCGCGTCTGGTCGCTGCCGCCGTAGAAGTAAAGCGGATCCTGCGAGAAGCCGCCCGCCCAGTTCAGTCGATGCGACTGGTTGACGTACAGACCGAGGAACTGGGCCTCGCTGATGCGTCCGTTGATCGACCCCGCGAGCACCACCGAGTGATTGCCCAGGATGTCCGAGAGCGCGATCGCCGTCCCGCCGAACACCCCGCGTCCGAAGTTGTCCCGCTGGTACCCGACGGTCGGTCGCACGACGTAGTCGGCCGTAAAGCGCACCTTATACGGCCGGAACGTGAATTCGTTCGTGTCGGGGAGCGAGAGCGTTGCGGAGTCGAGCAGCGCCCGGACGGTGACCGATGGGCGCGCGGCCGACGATTCGGCGGGCTGGGGCAGCGCGGATGGCCGGAATCCGGTTGCCGAGCGATAGATCGAGACGCCGGTGGAAAACGCCGGTAGGTTCGACGCCGAACCGGTGCCGCCGAGCGCCACCATCGGTGGCCGGACCAGGGGCGCCTGCAGGATGGTATCCCGCGCCTCCGCCTGCATCAGGCTTACGATCGGTTGCGCGCTGGGGCCGTGATAGGGCGCGCGGCGCAGCGACCGCGGATTCTCCAGCGAATACACGCTGTACTGGCCGTCCTCGTAATAGACGAACGCCATCCGGTCGGCTTGCGGCGCCCACGTGAGCACGGGCGACAGCGGCGTGATCCCCTGGACCCCCGTGAACATGTTCGTGAGCTGATAGATCTGCCCGTCGGTCATGTCGTACAGGAAAACGTTCGCGATGCCGGTGCGATCGGAGACGAACGCGAGCGACCGGCCGTCCGGGGCCCACACGGGATTGATGTTCTTCCCGACGTCCATGTTCCCGAGCATATCGATCGCGCCGGTGTCGAGGTGCAGCAGCGCGATGCGCAGATTCCCGAAGCGGAGCAGATCGAAATCCGTTGCGCCGCCCCGGTCCGTCACGAACGCGATCGTCTTGCCGTCGGGCGACCAGGACGGGTGGAGGTCAGCAAACTTGTCGTTGGTGAGCCGGCGCAGGCCGGTGCCGTCCCGATTGATAATGAAGAGATCGGTGAAGCCATTGCTGAAGCCGGTGAAGACGAGCTGTTTTCCGTCGGGCGACCACTGCGGCGTCTGCAGTCCGCTCAGGCCGACGTGGATGCGACGCTCTTCGCGGTCGCGCTTCACGTCGAGAATCACCAGGTCATCGCGGTCTTTGTGCTTAGCCGAGATCGCGAAGGAGCGGCCATCGGGAGAGAACGCCCCCGCCGAGTTGATGAAGCGCAGGCTCTCGTAGTTGTTGTTCTGCGTCGATTTCACCAGCCGCCGCTTGACCCGTCCCGTCTCGGCATCCGCCAGCCAGAGATCGATGAAGAACCCGCCCTGATCGCCGAAGTATGCGATGTCCTTGCCGTCCGGCGTCAGCGCCGGCGCGAGGAAGATGCGCCCGCGCGAGTGGCGCTGGGTCAGCGTCGGCTGCGCGATGCGCCGGGCGCGATAGTGGTCGCCCAGCTGCGGCAGGAACGTCGTCTGGATCGCGTCGCGCCAGTCATTCGAGAGATCCTCGAGCGAGCGGCCCAGCGCGCGCTTGAACGCGGCGTCGAGTCCCGACGTCGCGGAGGACTGCAGAATTTCTCCGATCACTTCATCGCCCCACTTCTCGCCGATATACGCCCAGAGCGCGTGCCCGTAACGGTACGGGAAGATGTACGGATCGTTCGTCATCTCCTCGATCGAGGGAAGGTGTCCCTCGAGGGCGGCATCGCGGAGCCACATCGCCGTCTCGGGATTGATCGGTCCGAGCGACAGATACTCGGCCATCCCTTCCATGAACCAGAGCGGCGG
>DASWEL010000308.1:0-7665 GCA_036394755.1 Gemmatimonadales bacterium
TCACCTGGTCCGCGCGCCCGCGATCCTCGGCAGCAGGCGCCGCCCCGGACGGGCCTTCGCCGGGCAGCAGCTCCGCCAGGGCAAGGCCGCGGAAATAGTGCGGCAGGCCGGGCTCCATGGTCGTTGCCTTGTCAAGCTTGGTTATCGCGGCGGCCACGTCTTGGCCTGCGCGTATCTGGAAGAAGCCGGCGAGAGCTTGCGTCGTGGCGTCGGCGGGCTTCCGCTCCGACAGCTCCTCGAAGTAGCTACGTCCCTCCGCGTCAGCATCTGCCGCTACCAGCAAGAGGGCAAGCGTCACGACCGTGTTGCGGTCTGCTCCCGGCCAGCCGGCCGCCTCCTTCAGCGATCCGAGCAAGCGATTGCGGGAAATTGGTCCGGTCATGGGGATTCCCTTTCTGCGGAGGTCGATGCTCTGAACTTTTGCCTGGCTAGGGCGGCGCTCGCATCGGGGCCGCCCTAGGCTTCGCCGCGGTGGCCCAGTGGCCGGACCGGCGCGTTATCCGCGCACGCTGGTCGAGGTTGTGCAGCAGGACGCAATCCGCTGCTGCCCGATGCCGCGAGACCTGACCGACTGCAAGGCCGCGCCCTTCAAACCGTGCGACAGACGTGCGGTCCGGTATGGATGGAACCCGCGTCCGCTTCTCAGGCACGCGGGCGGACTACCGGGTCAACGTGAGATAACGAGCACTTCGGCAAGCTCGGTGCCCACATTGACGACGTCTGCTAAAGACCACGGGTTCGTGATGAGCTCTACATCGTCTTTTAGAGTGTGTGACGAACCATCAGTGCGCTCGACAAGAACACGACCCTCTCGGCGTACGATCGCCGACACATCCCCGAGCATGTCTTCGCCTGGGACCCAGCGCTCAGCCGCGCGCAGGATGACGAGCAAGAGGGAACCCGTGGTCACACCCAGGAGCGTTCCGAGATCGTGTACGCCAGGCAGTCCAGCGAACTGCGACGCGTCGATCAGTGACCAACCCGAACCGTTTCGTAGATTCATCCTGATCGGCCTCCGAGGCGCGAAAAGGAGTGACCTCCCGCAACACCCGCCCAAGTGGAGGTGCACCCGACGGCTTGTTCGGTCTTCATCCGTTTTCCTCTCGTGACTCGAGCTCGGTATGCGGCGCTTATTGGACGGTGAACAGCACCTTGCCGTGGCGATCGTTCCGGGCGGCGTGGCCGATCGCTTCGCGGTAATCCGCAAGCGCGTAGGTCGCTTCGACCGGCGCGGCGAGGATGCCGTTCCGCACCAGGTCGGCGAGCTCGCGGTAGGTGCGGACGATCGTTTCCTGCGGCGTGATGTCCAGCCAACGGTTCAGCCAGTAGCCGTGAACACTCAGTTCCTTGAAGATGAGATCGACGATCGAGATGCTCAGAGGCTGTCGGTTTCGGGCGGTATAGCTGACGATGGGGCCGCCGGCCTTCAAGAGGGAGGCGAGCTGCGCAACAGGTTCGCCGGCGACCGCGTCAAGAATCAGCTCGAGCGGCGCGCCGGCGGTCGCGTCGGCGGCCTGTTCGGTGAGATCGGCGGCCTCGACCAGCACGACATCGGCGCCCGCGTCCAGCAGCGGCGTGACAGAGTCTGCGCGCCGCACCACATTGAGCGTCCGCAGGCCGGCGTGCTTGGCCAAAGCGACGATATAGCCGGCGATCGCCGAGCTCGCACCGGTCTGCGCCACCCACGCACCGGGCGCGAGCTTCACGTAGCCGTGCAAGAGGCAGTACGCCGTGATCGGGTTGATGCCGAGCATCGCCAGCTGCAGCGCGTCGCCGTCAGCGTCGACCGGGACGGCGTTGCGTTCGTCGAGGACCGTCTGCTCGCGCCAGGTGGCTTGCTCGAGCGTCGGGACGACTAACACCCGCTCACCGATACGAGCTGCGCCGACTCCGTCGCCGACGGCGATGACGCGACCGACTCCTTCCGCGCCAGCCGCTGCGGGCAGCTCCGGACGCACCCCATAGACGCCCTTGATCAGCGTCAGGTCTGATGGGTTGATCGGCGCCGCTTCGATCGCGACCGCGAGCTGGCCGCGGCCAGGGTCGGCTGGCTCGATCTCGGCGAGCTCGACGACGTCGGTGGGTGAGCCGAAGCTCGAAAACTGAAGGGCCTTCATCGGGACCGCTCCTTGCGCGAGCCGGGAGGGAGGCACGGCTCATCGCTGACGGTCGCCGCGGTCGCGCCCACGTCGAATGTGGGCATCCCGATGTTCCACCAATGCAGGGGGCGATAAGGGATCCTCGCGAGTCGACGGTCAGAACCGACCCTGTCGTCCGCAGGAGGACTGAGTCGCAGTCTGCGCTTGGTCGTGTACATCTCAGACCGCTCGGCCCCGGAGCACTACGACAGGGCAGTGCGCATGGGTGACGCAGTACTGGCTGACCGAGCCGATCAGCATGCCCACGACTGCGCCATGGCCTCGGCTTCCGACGACGAGGAGCGCCGCACCCTTCGAGACTTGGACGAGCGCAGGGCCGGGCTCTCCCTCTTCGATCACTCGGGTTACTTCGATTGGTGATGCGCCGGAGATAACTCCTTCGATTGCGGCGTCAAGCGCCTGGCGCGACTCGACGTTGAAGTCGAGATCCGCGGGGACCGAGGGAACCATCCCAGCAGGCGGGTACTGCCAAGCCATCACTGCTTGGACAACGGAGCCGGTCAGTTGTGCTTGCTGCACGGCCCAGCGGAGGGCGTCGAGCGACGAGATCGAGCCGTCGATGCCAACCACGATCTTCTGAAGTCCGCTCGCGCCATTCATCTGACTCTCCGCTCTTCCTGTCCGGTGAGCTGATCGATGCCGCAGATGACGTCCGGATTCGTCGGTCGCCGGTATCGGTGTCCAGCACCGGCCTTATCTCGGGCAAGGTCGGCGTGAACGTTCCGTTTCGGGGCGCGTCCTCGCAGCAACAGACTGAGAAGCGCCAGCCCGACGAGCGTGCCGAGCACCGCGGAATACACCAAAGCTGTTCGATGAAGGCCAAAGTGGGACGTCGCAACGCCTGCGATGACAACCGGAATGCTGAAGGCCGTGTACGACGCGATGAAAATCACCGAGATCAGACTGGCCCGCTGGCCGGGACTCGCAAGCGCGCTGAGGACGCGGAAGGCACCGAGGAACGTGATCCCAACACCGATTCCGGCTACGCCGGTACCGATCAGGAAAGGGACAGCTGATGTCGCCGCGACCGCACCAAACGTTATTGCGGCACCGGCGACCAGCGCAATGCAGCCGGTAATCATCGTGGTCCGCGCCGGCCTTGCACGAAACACGACCGAGGCTAGGCCCCCGAACCCGGCGAGGATGAAGATTACGAGACCGCCCCAGAGCAGATTCCGTGAACGGAGCACCTCTCCGGCGAGGGACGGCCCGAGTGAGAGATAGAACCCGTTCAGGGCCCACGGCGCGACGAGAATCGGGGCAGTCGTCGCGAAAGTGCTGCGAGCCTGGGACGGGATGCCAACGCTCGGACGCAGTGATGCCAAGACGCCTGGACGCCCGACCGACGTCTCAGGGATCGTCAGGATCCCGAGACCGCCGACGAAGGATGCGCCGAGCAGCAACCACCAAACCAGGTGAGTAGGCGACGGCCCGTATTGCACTAACGCGCTCGCGCCGAGACCGCCAGCTGCCAAACCCCAAAGTGGACCGGCGGTCGAGACAACCGGAGCGAGACCGCTTCCCTCCGGTTGCAGGTCAATCAGCGCCGCACCGATGGCGCTTGTTCCCACACCGACGGCCACCCCCTGCAACGCCCGCGCCACGAACAGCTGCCCGACCCCATGGGCGGTCAGGAACAGGGCACAAACAGCCGCGTTCCCGAAGAGGGCGACGCTAATTACGCGGCGGCGCCCCAAGTGATCTGACAACGATCCGAAGAGGAGAAGGCTGACGAGGAGAAAGAGCGCGTAGATCGCGAAGACTGCTGTTAGCGTGATCGCCGAGAACTTCCATTCGGTCTGGTACACGCCGTAAAGCGGTGACGGAGCTGCGGAGACCGCGAACACGAGGAAGAAGACAACCGCCGCCAGCCAGAACGCAGCCATGCGCGGAAGCCGCGGCCGCCTGACGTGTCCCCGCGGGGGTCCACCGCTTGCCTGCGTTTGCGTCATCTCGAGTCTCCCCATGGCCTGAACCCTTGCCTGGCTAGGGCGACGCTCGCATCGGGGCCGCCCTAGTCTTCGCTGCGGCAACCCCGTGCCGGAATGCCGCGCTACCCGAGCGCTCTGGGTTAGCCGAAGCTCGGAACCTGAACGGCCTTCAGCGGGACCGTTGCTTGCTCATTGGTTTCTGGCTTCGGCTCGAAGGTTGGCGGGGCGCTGCTGTGCGCGGCGCGCCCAATCCCGCAGGGGGCCGTCCTCGGTGAGCAGCTCGCGATTGAATGCGTTGCCGATCATGCTCGCGCAAAGAATGTCGGCGACGGTGAACATGTCGCCCGCGAGCCATGGCTGGTCGCTGACCGCATCGCGCAGCGCGTCGCCGATCGGCACAAAGCTCTCGGCGTGTTCGCTCAGGTCCTCGCCTTTGCGCTTGGCAAAAAGCCAGCTGAACACGCGCTTCTCGACTTCTGTCATCGCAAACAGAGACCATTGATAGGCAAGGCCGCGTTGGTAGGTTCCGACCGGCGGAATCAGGTCTGCCTTGGGATGCAGGTCCGCGAGGTGCAGGCAGATGGCGGCCGACTCGAAGAGGCTGCGGCCGTCGTCGAGCTCGAGCACGGGGACGCGCCCGAGCGGGTGGCGTTTGCGGTACTCCTCCGATGCGCGATCTTCGCGCGAGACAATCGTGACCTCGTAGGGCTCGCCGATCTCCTCGAGCGTCCACATGACACGTGTTGCTCGGGAGCCGGGAGAGTGGTACAGACGCATAGGTGCTACGGCGCGGGGAGCAGCGCTGGCAGAGCGGCGCGCGCGTCGCGCAACGGGTCGCCGTTGCCGCGGATCACCGAGTGGATGACCGCGCCGTCCAAGAGCATGAGCAGGACTTGCGCTCTTTGCTCGGGATCGGGGACACCGATTTTGGTGAGCAGCGCAGCCAGTTCGTGCAGCATTCCGTCTTTGTGCGCAACAACCACGGGCACCGCCGGGTGACCGTCGGACAGGTCGAGTCGGGCGCTTACGAACGGGCAGCCGATGAAGCTGCTCCCGAGGCGATCGGCAACAGCCGCGGCGTGGTCAAACATGGCAAGCAGCCGGTCGCGGGCCGGTAGGTCTGTGGGTCCGCCGAGCAGCAACACGCGGTAAGCCGGGTCGCGCTGCGCCAACGCCTCGGCGACGAGCTCGTCCTTGCCAGAGAAGTGGCGATAGAGCGACATCTTGCCGGCCCCCGCGCGCTCGGCGATCGCGGCCGGGGTGGCGGCGCCAACACCTTCCATCGTGACGAGCTCCCCGGCAGCATCGAGGATTCGTTGGCGTGCGTCCCTGGTTCCGGCCATGGTGAGTTATGATACCTTCTGGTCTCGCATCCACGATACCTTGAGGTCTTAGCCATGGTTGGAGCAATCGCGGCTCAGCGGGAGGTTTCGGATCACGAGGTTTGGCCGGGGCGTACGGGCTGGCCGCGGGCGCTTCTCCGTGGTCGGCGCCGCGAACAAGAGCAACTCGGTCAGCTGATCACGGGCATCCGGGCCGGACGCAGCGGCGCGCTCGTGGTCCGCGGCGAAGCGGGAATCGGCAAGACGGCGTTGCTCGAGTATCTGATCGAGCAGGCGTCGGGGTGCATGGTGGCCCGGGCGACGGGCGTGCAGGCCGACATAGAGTTGCCATTCGCCGGGCTGCAGCAGTTGTTCGGGTCGATGCCCGCGTCACTCGAGCCGCTCCCCGATCCACAGCGAGACGCCGTGGAGGTCGCCTTCGGTCTGCGCTCTGGGCCGGCACCGGACCGGTTCGAGGTGGGGCTGGCGATGCTCGGACTGTTGGCCGAGGTTGCCGAGCAAGAGCCGCTCGTGTGCGTCGTCGACGACGCTCAGTGGCTCGATCAGGCTTCCGCCCAGACACTGGCATTCGTCGCGCGGCGGCTGATGGCGGAGTCGGTCGCCCTGGTATTCGCGGTGCGCGACCCCGCTGACGAGCAAACTTTCGCCGGTCTGCCCGAGCTCGTCGTGGGCGGCCTGAATGACGAAGACGCGCGCGAGGTGCTCGGCTTGGCGATCGCCGGCCGCGTCGACGAGCGGGTGGTAGACCGGATCGTCGCCGAGACGCGCGGCAACCCGCTGGCACTGCTCGAGCTCCCGCGGGGACTGTCGGCGGCCAAGCTCGCGGGCGGCTTCGCCGTGAGCTCGGCGCAGCCGCTCTCCGCTCGCCTCGAGCAGAGCTTCCTCCGACGGGTCCGGTCGATGCCCGACCGGACGCAGCGCTTCTTGCTCCTCGCCGCGGCGGAGCCAACGGGTGACCCCGGCCTCCTGATCCGGGCGGCGGACCTGCTCGCGCTCGGCGTCGAAGCGGCCACGCCGGCGGAGGCAGTCGGCTTGATCGAGCTCGCGTCGCAGGTTCGCTTTCAGCATCCGCTCGTGCGCTCGGCGATCTACCGCGCCGCGCCGCTTGCTGACAGGCAGACGGTTCACCGTGCGCTGGCCGATGCCACCGATACGCAGACAGATCCTGACCGCCGAGCGTGGCACCGCGCGCAAGCCGCGCTCGGGGCTGACGAGGATCTCGCCGCCGAGTTGGCGCGCTCGGCCGAGCGAGCGCAAGCCCGTGGCGGACTTGCGGCAGCGGCGGCCTTCCTCGAGCGCGCAGCGGCGCTCACACCCGACCGCACCCGGCGCGCCCGCCGAGCGATGGCGGCGGCGCACGCAAAGTACCTCGCCGGGTCGCCTCTGGCAGCGCTGACGCTCCTCGAAAGCGCGGCATCCGCGCCAATGGATCCGCTGGCGGCCGCTCTGGCCCAGCGACTTCGCGGGCGGATCGCGTTACACGTCGGTCGCAGCGGCGAAGGCGCGCCGGTCCTCTCTGACGCGTCACAACGGCTCGAATCGCTCGATCTTGGACTCGCGCGCGAAACCCACCTGGAAGCGATACACGCGGCGGCCGTTGCCGGCCGGCTCGGCATGGGCATGCAGGACGCGGCCACCGCGGCGCGCACCGCGCCGGCGGCCCCGGGGCCGCAGCGTGCCTCGGACGCGCTCCTCGATGGCCTCGCCGTCAGGTTCACGGACGGCAGCCGCGCAGGCACTCCGATCCTCAAGCGCGCGCTCGCCGCATTGCTCGACGGGAACGAGGACGACGAGCAGGACATGCGCTGGCCATGGCTCGCGTGTCGCGTCGCGGCGGACGTGTTCGACGACGAGACCTGGCATCTGCTGGCCAGCCGATACGTACTGATCGCCCGCGGAGCGGGCGCTCTCGGCGTCTTGCCGATCGCCCTCATGCACCTTTCGCTGATGCACGTGTTCGAAGGGAAGCTGGACACAGCGTCGGCGCTGGTCGAGGAAATCGATTCGATCATCGACGCAACCGGCAGCCGACGGATCAACGTTTCGAAGCTGATGCTCGCCGCTTGCAAGGGTGACGAGGCCTGGGCGTCGAAGCTGATCGCGGAGGCCCAGCGGGATGCGATCGCGCGCGGTGAGGGTCTCGTGCTCACCTTCGCCGAGCACGCTCACGCCGTTCTCCACAACGCATTAGGGCACTACGAAACGGCACTCGACAACGCGCAACGCGCGAGC
>DASWEL010000309.1:0-5232 GCA_036394755.1 Gemmatimonadales bacterium
GCTGCTGTCCTCGCTGATCGTCTTCTCGCTCATGCGCGTCATGCCGGGCGACGCGCTGATCGCGCTCATGGGCGAGTCCGGCAACGTCGGCGAGAAGGAGCTGGCCAAGCTCCGCAAGAACCTCGGCCTCGACCGCCCGTACCACGAGCAGTACGCGCTCTGGCTCTGGCAGATGATCAGCCTCAACCCCGGCGACTCGATTTTCACGAACGAGCCGATCGCCGTGTCGCTCAGGAAGGCCATTCCCGTCACTCTCGAGCTGGCCGCGCTGGCCATGATCATCGGGATCGCCATCGCGGTGCCCGTCGGCGTGCTCTCGGCCACGCGGCAGGACAGCGCGTCGGACTATGTCGGCCGCGTGGTTGCCGTCTCCGGCCTGTCGTTCCCCGAGTTCTGGCTCGGCACCCTCGTCATCACCTTCGCGGCGATCTGGCTGCACTGGATCCCGCCCATCGGCTACGTGAGCTTCTGGGAGTCGCCGTGGAAGAACCTCCAGCAGTTTCTGATCCCGGCCGCCATACTCGGCTTCCGCCTGTCGGCGGCCACGATGCGCATGACGCGCTCGACGGTGCTGGAAGTGCTGCGCGAGGACTACGTGCGCACCGCGTGGGCCAAGGGCCTCGAGGGGCGCATCGTCGTCTACAAGCACGCGCTGAAGAACGCGCTCATCCCCGTGGTGACGATCATCGGCGGGCAGCTCGGGGTCCTGCTCGCCGGGACCGTCGTCGTGGAGACGATCTTCGCGCTGCCGGGGATGGGGCGGCTCACGGTGGAGGCAATCCTCTTCCGCGACTATCCGGTCGTGCAGACCAACGTGATGCTGGTCGCGGCCACGCTCGTCACCCTCAACCTGATCGTCGACCTCACCTACGCGTGGCTCGACCCGCGCATCCGGTACAGCTGATGGCGACGGTCACCGAGCGGGTCATGCGCGTCGAGGAGGCCCCGGTCGTCATCAGCCGCGGCCGCGCGCTCGCGACCGCGCTCAAGCGCAAGCCGCTCGGCGCGGCGTCGGCCGGGCTCATCGTGATGATCGTGCTCATGGCGATCTTCGCCGACGTGCTCTCGCCCTACGATCCGCTCGCCACCCAGCCCGAGATCCGCCTGAGGGCGCCGAGCTGGGAGCATCCCTTCGGCACCGACGACATCGGCCGCGACGTGCTGAGCCGCGTCATCCACGGCGCCCGAATCTCGCTGTGGGTCGGCCTGCTCGCCGTCGGCATCGGGACGGCGGCGGGGATGGTCATCGGGCTCGTCTGCGGCTACTGCGAGGGCCGGGTGGATCTCATCTTCCAGCGTGTGATGGATGCCGTGCAGGCGATCCCGGGACTCGTGCTCGCGCTGGCGATCGTGTCCGTGCTGCGGCCGAACACCACCAACGCCATGTTGGCCATCGCGATGGTGATCATCCCGGGCAACTCGCGCATCGTGCGGGGCGCGGTGATGTCGGCCAAGCAGAACCGCTACGTGGAGGCGGCGCAGGCCATCGGCTGCCGCCACCCGCGCATCATCCTCAGCCACATCCTGCCCAACGTGACGGCGCCGATCCTCGTCATCGCCTCCATCTGGCTCGGCAACGCCATCCTCATCGAGGCGACGCTGTCGTTCCTCGGCGTGGGCACGCAGCCGCCGACGCCGTCGTGGGGCCTGATGCTGTCCAGCACGGGCCGCGCGTTCATGGAGCAGGCGCCGTGGCTGGCGATCTTCCCGGGGCTCGCGATCAGCCTCGCCGTCCTCGGCTTCAACCTCTTCGGCGACACGCTGCGCGACGCCTGGGACCCGAAGCTGCGCCGCAACTAGCGAATCTCGCCGAACGCTTGGTGGCTGAGCGGCCGGCGCTGGACGGGGAGATTTTAAAAGGGCAGTCACGCCGGACCGCTGAAGCCGCTTGTTCGGCGACCGTTACAACGCCGCCTTGACGAGAACTCTCTCTAATGGCTTTGGCACCACGATCGAGAAGAAGCGATCCGCCGCATATCCGTAGTCCTCTCCGCTCTCGTCCACAATGCGGAGATAGCCATGACCCTGCGCCTCCTTGTCGGGGAGGACGCGGTAGAGCTTGCCGATTTCGAGTGAAGCCTCGTAGCCCTTGTTCTTGACGCATACGACGAAACGAACTGCTGCCTTCGGTCTCTTCTTCATCTCAGTCCAGTAGAGGGAACTTGATCTTCATCTCGCGGCGTCCGATGCCATGAGCCTCGTATCGTACCGCCGCTGCAACCGCCTCAGCTGTCTGATCGGCCGCCCCACCGCGATGGTCTTAATGTCGCGGATAGGGCCAACGACCTCGAAGTCCACCGCGTTAAACTAGCATGCCGGTTCAGGCCCCCTGAACTTTCGCAGTCGCCGAACGCATGCTTGAGCCGCCGGCGCAGTCGGCCGGTTCAAAGCAGAAGTTGGGCCGCCGCAGCGGCATCACTCGCGCCCCACCCAGTACATAGGACGCCGCTTGAGATTCATCACTCCGAGGATTCGGATTCCGCTCGGCTTGATCTTGTACAGAAGGGCGTAGGGAAACTGGCGGAGGAGACGACGACGAACGGAACCACGTAGGACTACTCCAGCTTCGGGATGGGCCGCGATGGACTGCAGGCACCGGTCGACCTCCTGAAGGAAGGAGGACCCCAAACCGGGCTCCTCACGGTCGTAGTACTGCGCCGCCTCGTTCAGTTCTCGTTCGGCGAGCTGGTGAAACTCGGGTCGATTCATTCATTTCAGCTTGGCCCGAGCGTCCCGAAGCACATCCGAGGCGGGACGGGCAGAACCTGGCGTTGAGTCCCAGTCGGCATCGCGCCGATCGGCCTCCTCGGCCCAGAGGCGCTCGTTCTCCTCTTCTGAGAGCGTTTCGAGGCTTTCAAGGAGCTTCTTGGCTAACCTAGCTCGGACCTTGGCGTCCAGCTTCAGGACTTCGGCCTCGATTTCGTCGATGTTCATGCATCAGATTCTACCTCCAGGCGGCCAGCCACACCCTGTCGGCCCAACGCTCAGGCTGAGCGGCCGGCGCCTCGCCGGACCGCTCCAGCCTGAAGTTAGGGCGTCATTCGAGACGCCGCTGCAAGCTGATAATCGTCGAAAGGTCGACAAGCTCGATCCCTTTTCCGGCCGCGTATTCGCTGACGCCTCGCGTGAATCCTGAGACGGACGCGAGGATTCCGGCCAGCGCCCCGAAGTGCTGCATCGTTCCATAGAGCTCTCGGACGGCGCCCGGGGTAACGGGACGCCTGTGCGCCTTGCATTGGACCGGGATACGATGTCCGTTCTTGACAATCCAGATGTCCACGCCCTTATCGGTGTCCTGTGACGTCACCCGAGCATTGAAACCCAAGCGACAATAGAGGCTTGCCAGTTCGACCTCAAACGCCCGGCCGGAAAGGCTCGACCAGAAACTCGACTGCGTTCGAGTCCACCACTGCTCGTAGCGCTGAACCGCGGCCTCATAGGCGACTGCACGCCCGAATGTGGGAAGGAGAAAGCGGGCGGTAGCCTTGGCCGCGTAATAGAAGATGAACGGCCCATACGGAGGCACCGTCAGTACGATGAGGGGCCACGCTTCTTTCCCGATGTGCGCGCCGACGCTAAAGCCGATGACGGTCCAAGCAAGGGCCAAGATAACCAGTACACGTCGGATTCGCTTGGCTTCGTCAAGCGTCGTCTCGGAGAGCTGGAAGTCGGCCGGGCTCGGCTTACGCATGGTGCTCTACGATCGTGCCTCCGCTGCCAGATCGACCTAACGTGGCGGATCAGCGGCGGCGCGGAGCGCCGTCCGTTGAATTCGATTGGTTAGATGGCACGTCAGTGGCGACAGCGTATTGCTCCTAATCGTTATAAAAGGTATTGCTCCTAATCGTTATAAAAGCGCCATCTGAGCCCGGCGAACCGCCCCTGCTTGAGAGCAACTGTAATCTCTTGGTTGCGTTCTTCCGGCGGATACAGATACACGAGATCCTCTCCTCGTCGAGTATGAGGCTGCCCCAGCCGCTGGATTAGACTCTCAGCGGTGATTCCCTTCTTCAAGCCGCAAGGAAGATTTCGCCGATCCGGTGACAGCAGTAGCTCCGTGATGCCGGCCCGAGGAGAGCACGAGGCGCATTCCCGCATCGTCGCCCACCCGTCCTTCGCTCGAATCGTCTTCCATTGAATAAACTCATTGCGCACGTGTCGGTTGTCCGTCTGCCATTGTCTGGTTTCGATGACAGGTGTGAGCGTGGTCACGTCGAAATTGGCGCCATATTCGAAAACGGCCTTGATGCAATCTGCCACGGTGGCCGAACCCGCCGCCGATACACACAGCAAACACGCGACGAATATCGCGACTGTTCTCACGATTCGAATACTCGCGTCATTGGCCATCTAACGTCACGGCTCAGCCGCGGCGCGGATGCTCGCTCTTGTTCGCACGGGCCACTGCATCCGCGCCGGCGGCTGGAGCCGTTCGGTTAGCGGACGGCCCTGGCACCCAGCAGTACTCGATCGTCGGCATACCATTCACTGGATTGATCCGAGCACCCGCCTTTGCGAGGCCATTACGCTCGTAGAAGGCCTGGGAGGCGACGTTTTCCGCGAGCGTGTGAAGACAAAACCCGTCCGGCATCACGCGTTGCGCCCAAGAGAGTAGTTGGCGACCGATGCCTCGGCGCTTATGAGGCGGCGCGACAAAAATCTGATCCAGCACGCGATTGCTGGGGTCGGCGGCAGCAAAGCCCACCACGACGCCATCGGCCTCCGCGACTACAATCTGCTGCCTGGTCACGATGTCCTTCGCCCACCGCCGCCGCCAGTCCGCCAGAGACTGAGGATGACGTAGCCCGGCACGAATCGAATGCCAGGAGTCCCACCACAGCGTGACGACAGTCATCTCGTCTTCGATTCGATAGGTTCGCAGCGTGACCATCTAAATTAGCTTGGTCCGCTAACCTTATCTGTCCTGAACTGTGTAACACGGTGAACGCTGCGGGAGCGGCGGCGCGAGCGGCGTCCCCGTGCTCGCAAGACGAGCGCTGACCATGGTCAGCGATAAAAAGCTAGAGGCCGAACGCCTCGGCGAAGCGGCGATACGACTCGAGGTGATCGCCGTACTTGCGATGCCCGGCGGTGTGCTGGGCGCACGCGAGCAGCAGGCGGTCCCGGTCGGCGGCCCGCGTCTTCAGATAGTCCTCGAGCAGGCAGAGTCCCAGCTCCTGGTTGTGCGGATCGTTGCCGACCTTGCAGGCCGCCATGGCCAGCGTCTCGATC
>DASWEL010000310.1:0-2413 GCA_036394755.1 Gemmatimonadales bacterium
AGCCGCCCAATGCTTCCCCACGTGCTGAGGGCATCCGCATCGAGGGTGACCGGCCCCCGCGAAGCGGGGGAGCGATTCTGCGCGTCCCACCAGGCGTACGCATCGGGGGTCGCCACCGGAATCGGCGGGACCGCCACGAGCGCCGGTTGTGACGGCGGCGCGGGCACACGGAACTGGCGCTCGCCGCGGCCCCACGCCAGCGCCAACGCCGCACCGCTCGCGAAGAACGAGACATCGGAGCCGAGTTTTGCCGCGAAATGGTGGAGCTCGTGACGCGGTACCGCGTTGCCGGTCAGCGCGTTCACCGCGTGCAGCGCCGCGGCCCCATCGCTCGAGCCCCCGCCGAGGCCCGCCCGTACGGGAATCCGCTTGATCAGCTTGATCGCGACGCCAAAGCGATTGCCGGTCGCATCGAGGACCATGCGGGCGGCTCGCACCGCCAGGTTCTCGTCACTGGGGCCGAGATCAGGTCCCTCTACCTCGAGGGTCACACCCGAGTCGATGCGCTGCACGACGAGCTCGTCCGCCAATTCCAGAAGCGCGAAGGCGGTTTCGATCTGATGAAAGCCGGATGATTCGCGCGCGAGAATCCGCAGGAAGAGGTTGACCTTGGCGTGCGCCAGGATGCGACGCGCGTCGGTCACTCGGCGCTCCCGCGCGCGGCACTGCTCAGCTCACCCAGCCGCAGGTGCAGGCGCGACAGCGACCACAGGCCGAGCAGGGTGATGGGGATGAACGTCGTGAGGTGATACGTCAACGCGTAGGCGAGGGCCAGGCTCGAGTCCACACCGTACAGTTGCAGGGTCACGAGTGTCGCGGCCTCGAAAACCCCGCCGTACCCCGGTGTCGACGGAATGGCGACGCCAAAACCGATGATGCCCTGCAGGAGCAGCGCCGCCTCGAGCGGGACGTGGAGTCCGAAGGCGCGAAAGCAGATCGCGAAGGCTGCGGCGTTCTTGATCCAGAGCACCAGCGACCACAGGACGACACCCGCGAATCGCCCGGGACTCTTGAGCACCGCCAGCCCTTCGACGATGCCATCGAAGACGCGAACCACCCGGTCCGCCGCGCGGACCGGCAGGACGCGCCGCGAAATGCGCTCGACCAGCACCATCCAGGGCCCCGGCCGGTTTGCGATGAGCAGTGCCAGGAGCAACACCACGCCAAACAGCGCCGCCGTCGATGCCGCGATCGCCGAGACCGACCGACCACCGACGAGGGCGTGCGTGGGGAACGACGGCGCCGCGATCGCCACGGCCATCAGCCCGAGCATGACGAGCGCGTCGAACACCCGCTCCACGGCGATCGAGCCGAGCGCCGTCGTGAATCGCACCGGGAGCTGGCGTGAGGCGACGTACGCGCGCGCGAACTCGCCGGCGCGGGCCGGGAGCAGATTGTTCGCCATGAAGCCGATCGTCGTGGCGTGCCACAGCGGCATCCAGGGGAACGGCCGGCCGTCGGCATCGCGCAGGATCAGACGCCAGCGGATCGAGCGCACCGGAAACGTGATGGTCGCGACGACGATCGTGAGGAGCAGCAGCCAGCCGTTGGCGTGCTTGGCGTACTGCCAGACTTTGTCGGGGCGGCTCTTGGACAACACCCACGCCAGGAGGGCGACGCTGATGACGAGCCCGATCAGCCAGGCTCCCCTCCAGCGGTTTTTCTTACTCGGGTTCGATGGCGAGGACAATGAGATCGCAGACTTCGTCGATGATCGCGCGCAGGCTTTCGCCGCTCGCGCGCTTGGCCGCCTCGCGCAAGTCCAGAGCGCGCTGACGGGCACTGGCGCCCTTGTAGAGCAGAGTTTTGATGTCTACCGGTTCGTTCCCGTTACCGCCGGGCGCCGCCCCGGGGTCAGCCGCGACTCGAGACGCTCCTCCGGCGATCAGCTCGTCGAGCGACGCCGGTCCCACGCCCGCCGCGACCATCTGTTGGTATCGCGTCCACGTGCCTGCCAGATCGGACGATGACTCCGTGCCGATCGGCGCCGACGGCGCCGCAGGTTTTGGACGCGCGACGGCACTTGGTGGAGGTTGTAATGGAGATCGTGAAGGGGTCGCTGCAGCGCCACCCAGCCGGCGCACTGCGAGCGTGACCCCCGCCAGCGCCGCGGCGATCGCCGTCTCATCGCTCGTTCCGGATGCGGAGAGAATGTCTCCCGCCTTGCGCACCTCAGCAGCGAAGAGCGCGGGCTGGTTCACAGCGATCCTGCTCGTCACGGCCTCACGCGCCGCCTGCGCGAACTCGGCGACGCGCTCGGCGACGGACCCGCCGCCGGCAGACCCGAGCGCGCGGAATGTGCTGGCCAACGTGTGCGCGCGCAGCTCGCGTTGGGTCGCGCTGGCCGCCCGTTCCAGCGAGTCGGCGGCCTGCCGCAGGTGCTCCCCGTGGCTCACCAGCTCGAGACGGCCGA
>DASWEL010000311.1:0-7186 GCA_036394755.1 Gemmatimonadales bacterium
GATTTGCTTGAAATCGTTCTCGTTGAAAGACCAGCTTGCGGCCCCGGCCATGCGCCTCCTAGCGAATCAGTCGGTCTCCGACATGTCGCGCCGTGCCGCCAGCGCCTGGGCGATCGTCACCGCATCGGCGTACTCTAGGTCCCCACCCACCGGCAGTCCCCGCGCGATCCGCGTGACGCGGACGCCGCTCGGCTTCAGGATCTGCTGGAGGTACGTGGCCGTCGCCTCCCCTTCCATCGAGGGGTTCGTGGCGACGATGACCTCACGAACCTCGGAGCCGTTCTGCAGTCGCGCGAGCAGCCGATCAAGATGCAGCTCGTCCGGCCCGACGCCATCCAGGGGCGAAATCCGACCGCCGAGGACGTGATATCGGCCGCGATACCGGCCGGCGCGCTCGATCGCGCTGACGTCGCCCGATTCTTCGACCACACACAATAAGGCCGCATCGCGCCGCGGGTCGCGGCAGATGGGGCACGGATCCTCGTCCGCGAGGTTGCCGCATGCCCCGCATGCCATGACTTGCCCGCGCACCCGCCGGATGGCGTCGGCCAACCGCTCCGCGGCTTCCGCGGGCTGCTTCAGCAGATGGTACGTGAGCCGTTGGGCAGTCTTACGCCCGATGCCGGGGAGCTTGGCGAGCTCCGCCACGAGCTCCTCGATGGCGGACACGGGACCCGCGGCCTACAGCGGCAGCTGGAATGGGAACGGCAGACCCGACGCCAGCTTCCGCACCTCGGCCTGATACAGCTCGGCCGCGCGTTTCTGCGCCTCGGCCACAGCAGCCAGCACGAGATCTTCGAGCATTTCGACGTCGCCCTGGCTGACCGCCTGGGGATCGATCTTGATGCCACGAATGTGCCCGCGCCCGTCGACCGTGGCCTGGACCATCCCCCCACCGGCCGACACCGTCAATGTCTGCTGCGCCAGCTGCGTCTGGATCTCGGTAAGCCGCCCCTGCATCTGCTGGGAGAGCTGGAGCAGGCTAGATAAATCCGCCATACGTCGAAAGTTACCTCTAGAGGAACTGTTAGCAAGCTATTCGAGCAGCTCCAAATCTAATGCGTCTACGGCCGCGCTCAGCGTGGGATCTTTCGCGCGCAGACTCTTCAGTCGCTCCGCGCTGGCCCCGGCGGGAGTAATGCGGTCCGGACCTCCGCCACCCCCACCCCCACCCCCACCCCCAACCCCCCCGGCTACGATCGCCACGCGTGGGGCTTCGCTGATGTATTGCCCCAGCATCTGCGCGATGGTTTCGCGTTGCCGTTCGAGCCCTTCGGCATGCACCGCGTGGCCCGGTCGCAGCGTGACGATCCGCCCGTCGACGGCGACGACCTGCGCCTCGGCGAGGAGACTGCCGAGCACCGGAGTCTTCGCGCGGGCGTCCTGGACGACTTGAGCCCAAACCGCCCGGACGTTTTCCAGAGTTGGCTCCAACTTCTTCCCGGTTGGACGGTCGGACGGCCTGACGGCCGGACGGTCGGATTCATCCTTGGACGACGGTGGAGTAGGCGCTGGGTTTCTCGGGCCGTCGGGCCGTCCGGCCGTCGATCCTCTCAGCGCTTCCAACACTTCACCGATTTCGACCGTCCGATCAAGCATCGCCCATCTCAGCAGCAGCACCTCAACGAGCAAGCGTTGATTGGCACTGCGACTGAGACGTTCCTCCGAGTCACTCAGAATCGTCAGCAGCCGCACGATGTCCGCCGGTGGGAGCTGGGGTGCGTACTCGCGCACCACCGCCATCAGCCCCTCGGTCAGTCCTTCGGGCTGGCCGCCGACGCCGGCAAGAAGCAGGGCGCGCAGCGTTTCGCCGGCGCCGTTCACGAACTCGCCGAGGTCCGCGCCGGCCTCGAGCAGGCGGTCAACCAGCGGGAAGATGGCGGCGGGGTCGCGCTCAACGATGGCGCGGAGCATCTCGCCGTACAGCTCGTCGGGGATCAGCCCCAGGACCTCCCGCACGCGCGCCGCGGTGACCGGGCCTTCGCCGAACGAGAGAACCTGATCGAGCAGCGAGAGCGCGTCGCGCATGCCGCCGTTGGCGCTCCGCGCAATGAGGTGGAGCGCGTCGTCCTCGACCTTGAGCCGCTCGGCAGCCGCCACCTGCTTGAGTCGCGCGACGATGGCGTGCGGCCCGATGCGGCGGAAATCGAAGCGCTGCAGTCGCGAGAGAATCGGCGCGGCGGTATTCGCGATCTTCTGCGGCTCCGTCGTCGCGAACACGAACACGACCCGGGGTGGCGGCTCCTCGAGAATCTTCAGAAGTGCGTTCCAGGCCTCGCGCGTGAGCATGTGGGCTTCATCGACGATGTAGACTTTGGAGCCCGACTCGGTGCTCGCGGCATACATCGCGCGCTCGCGCAGATCGCGCGCGTCGTCCACGCCGCGATTGGATGCGGCGTCGAGCTCCACGACATCGAGGCTGGCCGCGCCAGTCCAGATGCGGCGGCAGGCATCGCACTCCCCGCACGGTTCGCCAGCATCGCCGGGCTTGCGCTGCTCGCAATTCAGCGCCATCGCGAGGATCCGGGCGGCGGTCGTCTTCCCGACGCCGCGGGGCCCGGCGAAGAGGTAGCCGTGCGCCACACGGCCCTGCGCGACGGCGCCCCGCAGGGCGGCCGCGACGTGGTCCTGCGCAATCAGGTCGGAGAACTGCTTGGGGCGGTACTTGCGAGCGAGGGCGATCATTGAGGACGGAATCTAACCTAGGTAGCTTTCGCGTGCCCCAGGTCCGCAGGCTTTCCGCTCGTGAACCGCGTCAGGCCCCCGCAGGGAGCAGCGCTAAACGATGTCGGGATTCGTTGCGGGGCGCCTGGGGCATTCCACATCCAATAATCAATGTCCAATGATCCATGATCATTGATCAATGATCATGGATCATTCGCCAAAGCGCACCGGTTCCTCAGCGGCAATCGACTGTTCCAGGTGCCGCGCGGGGTGGGACCGTTACCGTGAGATATTGGCGCATCCCATTGGCGATGACGGCGAGGCTCGTCGTTCCCGCCTGATCGGGCTTCAGCATCACGGTGCCGGCGGCACTGTCCTGCGCCACCGCGAGCACCCGGAAAATCCGCGCGTCAGCCACGGCGGCGCGAAGCCCCAGCAGGGGCGTGGGATTCGCAAAGGCGTCCTGCGCGGAGACTCGTAACGCAATCACGCTGTCGGGGCGAACGGCGAAATGTCCGGACACGCTGGACGCCCCACACATCACCTCGAGCTGCGCCGCCGGCCCTGCCGCGACATTGAACGCGACCTGCTTCTCGACCACCCCGATCGAACCGATGACGGTCGCCGATCCGACGCGCTGGCCCAACATAACCCCAACGCGCGCCTGCCCGGCGTCATCGGTGGCCACTGCGGCTGGCTGGATGCTCGCGTTGATCCCGGTGAACGTCACCGCCTGGCCGGGGAGCGGCGCTCCGGCGGAATCGCGCGCCTCGAACACCAGCGCGCGGGGAAGTTGTGTGCCGACACTGCCTCGCTGCCCACCGCCGGCGACGAAGCCGCTGCGCTCTGCTGAAACCGTGACGATGATGCGTTGCACTTGGAAAACGGCGGGTGGCTCTGCAGGCGGTGGCGGCGCAGGTGCCGGCGCTGACGGCGGGCGCGTGGCCGCGCGCGTCGTCGCGCCGGAAGCCGTTCGCCGTGGGGCCTTGCGACGCGCACACTCGTCTACCGCTGCGAGGAGCGACGCATCGGCGCCGAGCATCCGAAGGTCGTTGCGATCGCGTTCGGTGGGCTGGAAGGTCAGGCAGTTGCGCCGTACCAGCTGCGACAGGTCCGCCGAAGACATCCCCGCCCCGGAAAGCAGCCGCACCAGATCGGTCTTGCGCAATGACGCCGGGCTCCCGCCCTGCAGCGCGAGGAGCAGGGCGAGGAATGCGCTCAAGGCCGGGGGCATCCCGATTGCTCGAAGCGGCTTTCGACGGAGTCCACGGCCGCATAGACAGCTTGATCTTGGGACGCCCGGCGCTGATCGAACGAGGTCATCCGCCCGCGGCGCTCCAGGTTGTACGTAGGCCACAAGTTCTCGACCGCCACGAGCCCGGTGGCCAGGCCGCCACAATCCATGCGACCCTTCGCAAACAGCGCCGCACGATCCTGGAAGTTGCGCACGGCGCCCCTGAGCGAGTCACTCAGCCGATCGAAGCGCGCGAACGGAGACGGCGGCGCCACCGGCTGCGGCACAGGGACTGGCGCAGCCGGGACGGCGGCCGCCGGAGGCGGAGCGGGCGGGGGCGGGGGCGACCCTGCCGTCGGCCGGCGCCGTGGGCCGGCGGCGGGCGGTGGGGGGGGCGCCGGACTCCGTTTCGTGATGCGTGACACGAACTGCTTCCCACGATCCAGCAGTCCCGGGAGCAAAGTCGGATTGCGGATCGCGAGGTACCAATAGCCCCCCGCTCCCACGCCCGACAGTAACAGGAGAATTGCCAACCGCCGCAGCCACGGCCCGCGGCGTTTGCGGCGCCGGGGTTTGGGAGCGGCCGCAGCTTTTTTCTCTTCTTCCTCGTCCAGCAGGCGGAACGTGGGCGCCGGCGTGCGGCGCGGAGCGGGCGGCGGCAGCGGCTCCGGCATGCGAGACCCAACCTCCGCCGGCGAGATCTGCCACGGAATGTCGTCCGATGACCGCGCCCGTGGCGGCGGTGGCGGGGGTGGCGTGGGTGGCGGCGGAGGCTTGGGAGGAGGCGCAGGCGGCTCGTCCGGAACGAAGACCGGAGCGCTCTTGCGTGCTGCCGGCGGCGGCGGAGTCGGCACCGGCGGGGGCGCCGGCTCGTCGTCGGCGCTCGTCTTGACGACGGGAATGTCATCCGCGCTCGAGCGCATGATGCGGAAGCCGCGGTCACCAGCTGGCGGCGGAGCCTCGGCTTTGACTTCTTCTTCTTCTTCTGGCTCTTCAGCCTCCGGAGGCGGAGGCGCTTTTGGTTGCTCGGGCGGCTTCGGTTTGGGGCCCGTCAGCGTCGGGCCATACGGCTTGTAGTTCCTCCAGACAATGAATGAACGTTTCTTGCCATCGGCTTTGATCGAATCAGGTTGCAGCAGTTCGTAGAACGGCAGCGGTGTCTTGTGCCAATCAGTGTTGCCTTGCGTCGCGCGAAAGAATCGTCCGGTGACGCCACCCGCTTCCGCGGCGACCAGAATCGCAACGTGCCATGGTTCCGTGAAAAACTTCTCATGGGTCTCGACGTCGTGCGTCGTGAGGAATCCGCCCTGGCCCGGATGGCTGTGGTACCAGCCCAGGAGCGTTCCGGCCGCCTTCTTGAGCTGTTCCTGCATCCGGTCCCACAGCCGCGACACCACGACTTCAGTCTTGTCGCCGTAGATCGCCTGACTGAGCTTCAGCGTCTTGTCGATGACCGTGTACAGCGCGCCGTTTTCCGGATCGCGATAGACGTCCCCGATAAGGAACCCGAAAATCGCCAGCGTCGGCGAGCTCTTCAGATGGTCTTGCAGCGCGATGACCGCTTCCTGCTGAAAGAAGATCGGATAGGGCGAGCGGCTGGTCGAACGTCCCCCGGGACTCGTGGTGCCCGGCGCAGCCGGCGGGTTCCACAAGATCGACCGATCCATCGGCATCGGCTGCGAGCGGGGTTCGGGCCGGTCGCTCATCGGAGGGTATCGAGGATGATCCGGGCGGCGCGCTCGACGTCGGCACGCGTCACATCGAGATGCGTGACCGCGCGCAGCCGCCGTGGTCCCCACGGCGCCAGGCGAACTCCCGCCTGGGCCAGCCGTGGCGACACGGATTCGGGGGTATCACGCTCACGCAGCAAGTCGACCATGACGATGTTCGTCTCGGGGTCGGACGGTCGGACGGTCGGACTGTCGGACAGTATTGCGGCGAAGCGTTTGGCGTTGGCGTGATCGTCGCCGATACGGCTCAGATGATGATCCAGCGCGTACAATCCCGCGGCCGCAAGAATGCCCGATTGGCGCATCCCGCCGCCGAGGCGCTTGCGAATCTCCCACGCCCGCGCCCGCATCGACGTCGTGAATCCGAGACACGATCCGACGGGACAGCCGAGCCCCTTCGAGATGCTCACCATCACGGTGTCGGCCCCCCGCGTCAGGTGCGCGGGCGGCACGCCGGCGGCAACCGCGGCGTTCCACAGGCGCGCGCCGTCCAGGTGGACCGCCATTCGCGACTCGCGCGCGAGGCGAACCAGGGCATCGACCGCCGCAGCGTTCAGCACGCGGCCGCCGGCCGTATTGTGTGTGTTCTCGATCGCCAGTGCGGTGGCGCGCGGGACGTGCGGTGATGCCGCGCGGATCATGCCGCGCACCAGCTCGGGCGTCAGGAGGCCATCGGGTGTCGTGATCGGACGGATCTGGACGCCCGACAGCGCGGCGACGCCAGCGACCTCGGAGTGCACGAGATGCGCGTTCGCTTCGAGCAGGAGCTCCGTGCCCGGCTCCGTCACCAGCGCGATGCCGGTCTGATTTGCCTGGGTGCCCGATGGGAAGAAGAGCGCGTCCTCGGTGCCGAGCAATTCGGCGACGCGCTCCTCGAGCCGGCGCGTGGTCGGATCGCCGTCGAGGACGTCGTCGCCGACCTCCGCGTCCGCCATGGCGCGCCGCATCGCGGGCGACGGCCGCGTGACGGTATCGGAGCGGAGATCGATCGGTGGAGATGTCATCCGAGCTGCACGCGTTGCAGGCGCCGCATGCGCATCAGGTCGTACGTCTCCGCCACCTCGCCGCCCAGCAAGAACACGTACGCCGTGTAGTAGATCCACAGCACGAACAGCCCGAAGGCGATCAGGTTCGCGTCCGATGCCACGCGGTCGAACGTCACGAAGCGCGCCACATACAACGCGTAGAGCCGCTTGGCGATTTCGAACGACACCGCGCAGAACAGCGACGCGACCACGCCCGTCCGCCAGTAGATCCGCCGGCTCGGCAGGTATTTGAAGATCACGTAGAACAGCGCGGTGCTGAATACGAGCGACGCGAGCTGTGACCAGAGACCGCGGTTCGTGGACGCGAGGGCGATCGCGAGGAACAGCGTCCCGGCGACGAACACCATGGCGATGTCGAGCAGCTTGGCCCTCGGCCAGGATCGGTTCTCCTCGGTGTCGAACACCTCGTTCAGGGCCGCCCGCAGTCCCCCGAACATACGAGTCGAGAACCACAGGAACAGGGGCGCCGCGAGGAGCGTGAGGTGTCCGCGCCGCGCGACGAGGTCGCCGAG
>DASWEL010000312.1:0-2427 GCA_036394755.1 Gemmatimonadales bacterium
TGGCTGCCGGTGATCCCAAACCCGGAAAAAATTCTCTGCGCCGGCATCAATTACCGCTCCCATGCCGCCGAGACCGGGCGCGAGCTGCCGAAACAGCCGAGCATGTTCATCCGACTCGCCAACACGCTGACCGGCCACGACGGCGAGATGGTCCGCCCCGCGGTGTCGCAAAGCTTCGACTTCGAGGGCGAGCTTGCGGTCGTCATCGCTTGCGGTGTCCGCCATATCCCGGTCGAGCGCGCGCTCGATCACGTCGCCGGCTATACCTGCTTTGTCGACGGCAGCGTGCGCGACTATCAGAAATTCTCGGTGACTTCGGGAAAGAATTTTCCCGCGACCGGGCCGCTCGGTCCCTGGATCGTTACCACCGACGAGATTACCGATCCGGCCCGCCTCATGTTGACGACGCGGCTGAACGGACAGGAGGTGCAGAAGTCGGCCACCGATCTCCTGATCTATTCGGTGCCGCAGATCATCGCCTTCTGCTCGGAATTCACGCCACTGGTGCCGGGTGACGTGATCGCCACCGGCACGCCGGAAGGGGTCGGTCACCGCCGCAATCCACCCTTGTGGATGAAGCCGGGCGACGTGCTCGAGGTCGAGATTTCCGGCATCGGCACGCTGCGCAACCGCGTGGTGGATGAGAAGGCGTGACGCAATTCGCTTGGCCTCGTCCTTCGAGGCGGCGCTGATGCACTTTGCTCGGGATGAAGTCGGGGAGTAACGGCCGTGCTCGCCAAACCGACGTTGCTGTGCGCGATCGTCGTGATCGCCTGCGCCGCCGGCGGGATCGCATCGTCGCAGACGTTTCCCAATCGGCCGATCAGGATCGTGGTCGGTTTCGCGCCGGCAGGTCCGGCCGACGTGATGGCGCGTCTGATCGGACAACACCTGACGTCGATCCTCGGGCAAGGCATCGTCATCGACAATCGACCGGGAGCCGGGGGCACCATCGGGGCGCGCGCGGTCGCGGAATCCGACCCCGACGGCTACACGCTGCTCCTCGGCAACACCAGCACGCTCGTCATCAGCCCGTTGATCTACAAGAACGTGAACTACGATCCCGTCAAAGGCTTCGCAGCGATCGCTGCGCTGGGGACTACCTCCAATCTGCTGATCGTCAATCCCGCGTTGCCGGTCAAATCGGTGCAAGAGCTGGTCGCGCTCGCGCGGGCGCACCCCGGCAAGCTCAACTACGCGTCGGCCGGCATCGGGACGCCGCCGCACCTCATCGGCGAGATGTTCAAGCAGCGGCTCAATCTCGACGTCGTGCACGTTCCCTACAAGGGCGGAGGCCCGTCGGTTGCGGCCACGGTGGCGGGCGAAACGCAGTTCTCGTTTGAAAATCCGGCATCGTCGCTGCCGCTGGTCGAGGCCGGCCGGGTCAGGGCGCTGGCCTCGACCAGCGACCGGCGCGGCTCGCAGATGCCCGATGTGCCGACGATGATCGAAGCGGGCATCGCGGACTTCACCTCGGTCTCGTTCACCGGCGTCGTCGCGCCCGCTGGCACGCCCGGCGCGATCGTCGACCGGCTCAACGCCGCCATCAATGTGAGCCTGCAGTCGCCGGAGATCGCAGGCACTTTGGTCAAGCTCGGCGTCGACGCCAAGATCTCCTCGCCACAGGAGTTTGCGGCTTTCCTCGGCGCGGAGCGCGACAAGTGGGCGGCAGTCATAAAAGCGGCCGGCGTGCGGGCGGAGTGACGGCCCGCGCTCGCGATACCGCGGCGATTGCTAGTCAGATGGCTTCTTCGGCTTGTCGTCGAAGCGGGCGGGGGTTTCGGGCGTGAGGCCGCCGCGCTGGCGCGCGAGCGTCTCGTTGCCGGTGAGCTCCCAGTCGCCGGTGGCAGCGCGGCGTGCAAACGTTTCCCAGCGGTCGGTCCAGTCGCCCAAGCCGTAACCGTGCCAGGGCGACTGGACGTTGAGCGGGTAGAGGTCGAGCTCCTCCCACAGCGCGCGCGCGTGCTCCATGTACTCGCGCGTCGGCAAGGCGAGCGGCGCCATCGGATATTTGCGCGTGGCGTCGACCAGCATGCCGGAGTCCGTGGTCTTGGGTCCGTATTGCGCTCCTTGCACGCCGCCGCGGTAGGGCACCAGATGCACGTCCTCGATCGGGTTGGTGCGATAGGCGAGGGACCACAGCACCGCGTCCATGCTGGCGGGATCGATGTCCTCGCTGACCGCGATGACGATTTTTCCGCAATTGGACTGCAAGGTCGCGGCACCGTGCAACGCGCGCCAGACTTCGCTGCGCGGTGTTCCTTCGGCGAGTTGCAGGAAAATGACGGGGCGAAGATTGGTCAGCCGCTCGTGCATCACCACGCGACGGACGCCCTTGATCCCGAGGCGATCGCGCAGGTGGCTGAGAAACAGCGGCTCGTAAGCCACCTTCTTGACGACGCTGGATTCGCTCGGCGTGACCTGGCT
>DASWEL010000313.1:0-3293 GCA_036394755.1 Gemmatimonadales bacterium
GCAGATGTCCTCCGCGAGCGTGCGTGCCGGCTCGCAGGTGGGCTTGGCGGCGGCGAGCAGCTCGTCGAAGTCGTGGGTGCCGGGCAGCCCCTGGCTGCCGACGACGACGACCGCGCGCAGCGCCGGGCAGCGATGCCGCACGGCCAGCAGTCGTCCGGCCACCGACTCCTCGACGATCGCGACGCACGCGCGGCTGTCGGCAAGGAGGAACTCGTACTCGGCCGGCGTCATCAGCGTGTTGACGGGCACGGCGACGGCGCCGAGCTTGGCGGCGCCCCAGAATGCCGCGGCGAATGCCGGCGAGTCGTTCAGCACCAGCAGCACGCGGTGCTCGACCTCTACGCCGAGCGCGGCCAGGGCATTGGCGCAGCGGTCGACCGAGGCGGCGAGGTCGGCGTAGGTGATCGCGCGGCCGCCGAACCTGAAGGCCATGCGGGCGCCGCGACCTTCCGCCACATGACGATCGACGAAGAAGGCCGCGGCGTTGAAGTGCTCGGGAAAGCTCCCCACCGCCGGAATTCTACAGGAACCGTGCACGGACTCCGCAACGCGCTGCACAGCCGGGCCGGCGGCGCGTCCCGACTCTTTCTCTCCGAGTAGTTCGTCAAAGGCATAACGGCAGACGCGATCAAGGGCTGAGCGACGGCGTGCAGCCTGTCGGCAAAGGATTCCGTCGATCGGATCATTAGAGATATCATTGAAACAATGGGGCATCGACCAAGCATTGTCGTCATTGCGGGTCCGAACGGAGCCGGGAAGACGACAGTCGCGCCGTTGCTCCTACAAGGAGCACTCGGTGTGACAGAGTTCGTCAACGCCGACGCGATCGGCCAGGGACTCTCAGCGTTTAATGCCCAGAGTGCGGCGGTGACGGCTGGGCGTCTCATGCTGAAGAGGCTAGAACAGCTGGCGGACCGCAACGTGAGCTTTGCTTTCGAGACGACGCTTGCGAGTCGCACCTTTGCCCCGTGGCTCAAAGAACTGACCGCCGGGGGATATTCTCTGAACATTGTATTTCTCTGGCTTCCCAACCCTGAGTTCGCGGTCGCTCGGGTCGCAGACCGGGTCGCCTTGGGGGGACATGATGTGCCGGAAAAAGTAGTGCGGCGTCGGTATGCGCGTGGAATCCGAAACTTCTTCGAGCTGTACCGGCCCCTCACCTCGATGTGGCGGATGTACGATACATCGCGCGAACCACCACCAAGACTCATTGCTGCGGGACGTGGGAGCAGCGTGGACCAAATCGATGACCAGGATGCCTGGCGGCGGATCGAGCGGGAGATTCATGGCAAATCCTGATCCCGCGAGAGATATCGACCGTATTTTCGCTGATGGCGCGCTGATCGACGAAGCAGTGCAAACGGCGTCACATGTCGCGGTCGATGCCCATCGGCGCGCAGGCCGACCGTTGGTTGTCTTTCGCAACGGCCGCATCGACCATGTTCCGCCGGATGAGTTACACGAGCGCCGGGACAAGCCTGAAATCACCGAAGCTCTTCTCGTTGAGACTGAATTCTCGGTACCGAGAACGGCCCGGGAATTCACGCTCTGGGTAGAAGACCGCTGCCAGGCAATTGCTGACGCTCCAGCCCTGAAGCGGGCCGGACTCCTTCACGAGAGTCTCTTCAAGAAGTTCTACGAAGAGGCGTACCCCCTCGCGGTCTTCGTACGAGCAGTTTTCAGAGGGCGGCGCGACGTTGTCTGCGCTCTCAGCTCAGACCAAATGGACTACGATGCGGTTCTCCAGGATTTTTCGGTCACCCCACCGCGGACGCTGTACGTCGAGCTAACAACCGCCGCCTTTGACAAAGAAGAATCGTTGAGGATGAAATCGTTCCTAGAGCATGGCCATGTCCCCGTCTTCGGTCGCGTGTCGACGGTCCTGAAGCAGGATGGATCCCAGGCGATCATCGTCGACAATGAAGCCGTGGCGCACGACGAGCTCCTCGCTCGAACGGCCCAGCGGATCGAAAACGCTATTCGACGGAAGTCAACCGACCGGCATCGGGGGCACTACGGGCGTGATCACTGCTTGGTCATTTCCTTTGATGATTGGCTGTGGTTTGGTACTGACCATGACCGAACCATATTACGGTCGCAGGCAGAACGGATTCTGGCGGCGAATGAAGTGAATTTCTCCGAGGTATATATTCTCGGACTCTCAGGAAAGACCCTCTTGCGCCTCGCCGGCCAACCTTCGTCTTAGAAGCTGCGCACCGGCAGCGGCGTGTGGACCGTCGGCCACTCGACGCATCCGCTGGAGACGTTCGTGGCGCTGGTGCGCGCCCACGGTGTGACCTCGATCGCCGACGTCCGGAAGCTGCCGCGCTCGCGGCGCCATCCGCAGTTCAACGTCGACACGCTACCCGCCGCACTCGGCGCCGCCCGCCTCGGCTACACGCACTTCGCCGGACTCGGTGGCCTTCGGCGTGAGCAGCCAGACTCGATCAACCGCGCGTGGACGAACCCCTCGTTCCGTGCGTACGCCGACTACATGCAGACCGATGTGTTCGCCGGCGAGCTCGATCGGCTGCTGTCGCTCGGCCACCGCGAGCGCGTGGCCATCATGTGCGCCGAGGCGGTCTGGTGGCGGTGCCACCGCTCGCTCATCGCCGACGCTCTGGTCGCGCGCGGTGAGCGCGTGCTGCACATCCTCACGCCCGAGCGCGCCGAACCCCACGTGCTGCGTGATTTCGCGCGCGTGGAGAACGGACGCGTGACCTATCCCGGCGCGCCAGAGCTCTTCTAACGGTTATCGAGGAGCGCCACGGGTTCCCCGGGGCGCTCCGAGCGTGGGGGGTGTGGGGGCCATGTCGGGGCCCCCACTATAAAAGCCGCCCGCCGCCGAGGTGCTCGGCGGCCCAGCGCTCGAACGTGTAGAGCGACCAGAGCGTGCGCGCGTGATCGCGGTGCCCGGACAGGTGCTCGGCGACCAGATGCCGCACGGCGCGGACGTCGAAGAGGCCTTCGGACGCGAGCCGGTCGGGCGCGAGCGTGTCGTCGAGCGTTCCGGCCAGCGGCCCCCGGAACCACTCGCCGAACGGCACGCCGAAGCCCTGCTTGCCGCGCTCGAGGATCTCGGGCGGCAGCCGATCGACGAGCGCCGACTTCAACAGGCGCTTGAGCCGTGTGAGGCCCTCGAGGCGCAGCCCCGCGGGAATGCGGCTCACGAACTCGACGAAGGTGTGATCGAGGAACGGCGCGCGCAGCTCCAGGCCCACGGCCATGCTCGCGCGATCGGCGTTGGCGAGGTTCTGGCCGGCCATGTAGAGCTTGCAGTAGCGATGGATCAG
>DASWEL010000314.1:0-20715 GCA_036394755.1 Gemmatimonadales bacterium
AGGTCCTTGGGAATTGACAGGACATAGTCCGTATTCGGGGAGAGCTGCTGCGCTGGTTGGAAGTCTGCGCGCAGACCGTCGGCCGTCAGGACGACGCTCCCGCGCACCGGGGAACCATTAAGCAGGACCTGAATTCTTGCCGCGGAAGTCGCGTCGATCGGTTCACTGAAGGTGGCGACGATGGCGGTGTTCAGCGCAACATCGCGCTTGCGTGGCGGCGGATCGGTGCGCACCACGCCGGGCCGACGACTGAGTGGAACGACGAGAGCGAGGAACCTGTTGGCCCCCCCGTCGAGTCGGACGTTGACGTCGAGCTTGTCGCCAGCCACGGCACCGATTGGAACCGCATCGAAGCCCCCGTCCTCCATCGCCACCGGCAGGCTGCTGCCGGTGCGCGTGTTGCTGATGGTGGCGAACCCGCCGTTGGGAATGGTGCCGGGCGGCAGTGCTACGTAAGCAACGCTTGCGTCCGATGTCACAGCGATCGAGCGAGATAGCCCAGTGCTGGTCGCAGCCACCATCTGTACGGGGTTCGACACAACCGCCGCCGGAGGGGGCGGTGACGGGGGCGGCGGATTTGGGCCGACGACGCTGGGGCGCTCGTCGAGACAGGCCAGGACCAGCGTGAGGGCGCCGAGCGCGACAAGGACGCTCTTGCTCACTGCGCACCTCCCACCGCCACGAACCCTGCCCAGTAAAACGGATGCGCCGTCGCCGGCGTCGCGATCAACGCCCGCTGCGCCTCGGCCAGCGCGCGCGCCGGGTCCGCCGCGACGTCGCCGCCGCCATAGAACCGTTCCATCAACGCCGCCGTCGCCCAGTCGTCCACCGGCCAGAGCGTCGCCACGACGTTCCGGGCTCCGGCGTGCAGAAACGCCCGCGTGAGCCCGACCCAATCGTCGCCCGCGGGCACATCGGCCAGCGCCCCCGAGCCGAGTCCCGTCTGGCACGCCGACAACACGACGAGGTCCGCCACGAGGTGCAGACCGAACACCTCGTGCACCTCGAGGCGCCCGTCCTCGGCGCCATCGGGCGCGAGCTGGACGAACGAGAACAGCGGATTCTGTTTGTTGAGTACGCCGTAGGTCGCGAGGTGTAGCACGCGTCGGCTGGGCGCGAGGCGTCGGAATGCCGACTCGGTCGCTGCGTTGCCCGTTAAGATTTGCGCCGCCGCGGCAAGGCGTCGGATCGTCGCCACCTCCTGACCGGACCCCGGCAGCGTCGCGGGCTGCGGCGCAAACGCCAACAGCCCGACACCCGGAAGCCCCGCCGGCCGGTCGCCGAGCGCGATCCACACCGACGCCGACGGCGTCATCGCCAGCTCGTAACGCTGGACGAGAAACCGTCCGGCGGTATCCGTCAGCGCGGCGAACGGCAGGTACTGCAGCTCAACGTGCGGAACGACGACCAACCGGCTCTTGTCGGCGAGTAATCCCGTCGCTTCGAGAGGCGCGATCAACGCCGCGTGGAGGCGGCGCAGCGGCGCGCGCCACAGCGAATCGGGACGGGGGGTGAGGACGCCGCGGGCGAACTCGACCAGTCGCGCCAGGTCCCGGCGGCGCGTCCCGAGATCCAGCACGGCAATCGTATCGCTGGTCACGACGAAGGCCAGCGTCGTCGAGTCGCTCACCAGGTACTCGATGAACGCTGCGCCAGGCGTGAGTCGCCGCGCGACGCTTTGCCATGTAGCGACGTCGGGCGCCACGAGGGCCGCATGCCGGGGTGCGCGCTCGCGCGCCTCGAGCAGGAGGTCGGCATAGGTCTCTTGCGCGCGGACCAGCGACTCGCGGGTCGTGCCGGCGTTGAGAGCAACGTCAGATCCGCGGAGCGTCTGGTCCGTCGCGTCTGACTGCTCCAAGTCGTGCGTCAGCTCACCAATGCGCCGACGCAGATCCTGTTCCCGAGCGAGAAGGTCCTCGGCCGTGTCGGCCGGGCTCGTGATGCGGCCCCGCGCGAGCAGCTCCAGCATCTCGCGGGCCCGCAGCCGCTCGCTCGCCTCGAAGGCGGCGCCCACGCGGCCCCGGTCCCGCTCGACCTGCGCGAGCTGGGCGTACACGTCCCACTTGTCGGCGAGAAACGCCGAGCGTCGTTCCGGCAAGACGAGCGAGCGGCTGGGGCGATCGAGCTCGTTCTGAGCACTCCGCAGCTCGCGCGTGGCCGCGTCGGTCGCGCCCTGGCCGCGCAGCACCGCCGCCCAGCCGGCATGCAGCTGCCACGCGATCTCCGGCGCGATGCGGTCGCCGAGCCGGTCGAGCGCCGCGCGATAGAGCGAATCGGCCGCGACCGGTGCGCCCGCATGCGCCTCGAGCGCCGCCCATTCACCGAGCGCGGCCGCGGCCGCCACCGGATCGCCACCTCGATCCAGTTCGCCCACCGCACGCGCCAGGTGACCTCGAGCCGCGGCTGTGTCGCCGCGCGTCAGCACCGCTCTTCCCAGAGTCACGCGCGTCAAGGCGGCAGCGCGCACGTTTCCTGATCCCAGTTGTGTGCGTAGCGCGGTTTCGAGCAGCGGCTGAGCGTGTACCGCGTCGTCGCGCACCAGGAGCAACACGGCGCGCCCCTCCTGAGCTTCCGCTTCGCCCGCGGGCTCCGCCGACACCCGGTAGAGCGCCTCGGCGCGCGCGTACAGGCGCTGAGCCTCGGCCAACGTATTCAGCTCCAGCGCGAGGTCAGCCCGCGCCAGCGCGATGCCCGCCCGCGCGCCGGGTGGCGCGCCCGTTGAATCCGCGCGGCGTTGCGCTCGGCTCAGCTCATCCCGCGCACCTTGCAGATCCCCTGCCGCCGCCAGCGCCCCTGCAAAATCGCGCCGCACCGCGAGCTCGTCCGCAATCGGCCCGGTGCGCGCATAGATCGCGAGGGCCTCCCGCAACGCCACTCGCGCGGCGGAATAGTCGCCGCGCCGCAGCTCCAACTGGCCGAGACCGTGGAGCGCGACCGCGGCGTCGGCCCAGGACTCGTGGGCCCGCCAGGTCGCCAGCGCGTCGCGATACAGCAGCTCCGCGCGGGAGAAGTCCCCAGCAAGACTCGCGAGACCCGCGAGGTTCACCAGGTTCTTCGCCGCGTCTTCATCGCGACCGTCGTGCCGATTGAGCGCCAGCGCGCGATCGAATTGGCGTTGCGCCTCGTCGAGGTCGCCGAGGCGTTGCGCCAGCAGGCCAAGATTATTGTGATCTGCCGCGGTGCCCCGCGTGTCGCCGATGCGATCCCGCAGCGTGAGCGACTGCGCGTAGGATTCGCGCGCACTCGCGAGGTCACCACGGTCTTCCTGGACGCCGGCGAGCGCCCCCACCGCGTTGGCCTCGACGCGCACGTCGCCGACCGCCGCCGCGAGCGCACGCGCGCGTTCGAGGTATGCGCTGGCGCTGTCGACCTGCCCGTCTTCGAGCAGCCCCGCCCCGATGTTGCCCAGCAGCGCCGCCATCCCCGCCGAATCGCCGTTCGTCGTGGCGCGCCTGAGCGCGCGTTGCCACAGCACGACTGCGGCGTGCGGGCCATCGGCTCCGAACGCCTTGATACCCGCCCGGCGCATGCTGTCGACCGCCACTTTCACCGACCGGCGCGCCGCCGGCCAGGTCGCAAAGCGCGCGACCTCGCGCACGAGAAACGAATCGCGCCACGCGATCGCATACGCCGCGGCGATCTTGCCCGCGGCGTCCAGCTCGCCCCGTCGCAGCGACTCGGTGACCGCGTCCCGCACGGCCAGCGGCCGCTCGCGTACCTCGAGGACGAGCGAAGTTGCGGGCAAGCTGACAGCGAGCAGTCGGAGAGAATCGGAAGCTGGCGATTGCAGGACGGCAAGACACGCAATCCCGACGAGTATCATCGCCGCCGCGATTCCGGCGCGACCCTGAACTCAGCCAACACCGACGCTGCCCACCGATCGAATCCGGTGCGTGCATCGACCTTCCAGAGATATGCAGCGCCGGGGACCAGCGGGACGGAATCGGGGAACGCGACGACCGTGTCGGATGCTTCGGCGGTGTACACCACACCACCGGTGGCGTCGAAGACGGTTACGCGATATCGGTCTGCGCCGGCGACGTGACTCCACCGGAGATCGTTGACCAGGGCCACGACCCCAACCGGCGATCGCGGCACGGGCGTAGTAGCCGGCGGCGGTGCAGGCGGTCCCCGGTGCCCTGGCGCCCCCTCATTCCGCGGCGACCAAAGAAACAGGAGAACGGTCGCCGCCGCGGCCAAGGGCACCGCAATCCGAAGTAGCGGTCCACGCCGGCGCCGGCGTCCCTCGACGACCTCGATTTCATGGGTGATTGGCCCGTCGGCGAGCGCTGCGGCAACCGATGCGACCGCGCGGCGGCAATGCGCACACGTTGCCACGTGCGCCAGGGCACGACCCCGCCGCTCGGCATCGAGGGCGCCGTCGGCCAGGGCCGCCACCGTATGTTCATCCAGGCAGTCCGGCTTCGCTATGGGAGTTTCGCCCGTGTGGAAGTAGCCGCGCAGGCGATCGAGACGGTCGAAATCGGTCATATCTTACCCGACATATGACGGCCAGGGCCGTCGAGACTGCTCAGCCGAGCGCGCATCGCGGCGAGCGCGCGATAGACGTGGTTGTAGACTGCCTTCGCGTTTTGCCAGCCGACCACCTTCGCCACCGCCTCGGCTGACATTTCTTCTATGACGTACAGCTCGACGGCCACGCGTTCCTCGGGACTGAGACAGCTGAGCGCGTCCTCCAGCCCGTCGCGGCGCTCGGTCGCGCTCGCACCGTCGTCCTCGACCTCTTCCACCGGCGGCGCCGGCCCTCCCAGCTCGCGGAGAATTCGCCCGCGCCGGCCGTCAGCCACCGCGCGATACGTGGCGCTTACCTCGGCGAGGAACTGCCCGAACGAGAGATCGACGCAATCCCCGCTTCGCATAAGCTCGTACGTCTCGACGTGACTTCGCTTATGAAGGAAGACGTGCTCGAAAATGCGTCGCCGCAGTGGGGGCAATTCGGCGGCCACCGTCGTCAGACGACGACGGCCATCGCGATGGCGAAACCAGTCGATGGTGACATTACGAATGACCGTCACCAGCCAGGTCGAGAATTGTGCGCTATGAGAGGAAGCGGGCTGCTCGATGTAGTTGCGTAACCGTTTCAGATTGGCCTCGCGCAGGGACTCACAGACCCGCGCGAAGACATCCATGACGTCGTCATAGTCCTGGGCGTAGTGCCGGATGGCCGCGAAAATGAGGCGGCGATAGCGATCGAGAAACAGATCCCACGCAGCGTCGCTTTTGCCGCGCTGCAATTCGACCACCCAGGCGTCCAAGGCCGGTCCCTCCGGGGGGTGCGGCCGGATATAGCCCGGGATGTTGCCGATTGCAACCGCGGCGTCAGGCACGACACAGTACGACGGACCAATGCCGCCGAATTGCTCAGTTGATCATGGAGCCTTCTAACTCAGGGCGTGAAGAACTCGGCCATCGCGGGCGCCGGGGCGGCCGCGCCGGGGAACTGCGTCATCCCCAACGCCTCGAGCGTCAGGCGCAGCGAGCTCTGGTGCTGATAGAGCGCGGTCGACTGGTATTGCGCCGTCGCTTTGGGGCTCACGACGATCCACGCGATCCGCCCCCCACCATGCGTGTTGTCGCTCCCCGCTTCGTCGAACGTGATGAGCAGCAGGCCGTCCCGCTGGAACGTGGCGCTCGCGAGCAGCGGCGCGATGTTGTTCTGCAACCAGGTGTCGGCCGTGGCCAGAGAACAGTCGTGCGCGTCGTTGCACAGATTCGGCACGATGTTCGTGTAGTCGGGCAGCGCGTCGTTGGCGAGGTCGGTCGCGAACTGAGTGAACGGCACGAGGTTCCGGCGCTGCACTGAGTCGTTCGCGACGTCGGACAGCAGCGCGAACACATTGTGTTTGCGGGCGTAGCCCCCCACGTCGGGCCCCGTGTAGCCGACCGACGGCAGATCCTCGGCGTACGACTTCCACGTGTGCCCCGCGGCGAGCAGGCGGCGTACGACGTTGTCCGCCGTGACGATCGTCGCATAGCTGTCGTCGTTCGTGATGATCTGGCCCGTCGCCAGCATGAAGTAGTTGCCGATGGATGGATGCGTGTTCGCGTAGTACTGCGTCGCGACACCGTACTGCTGCGCGAGGGTGTTCAGATACGGCATCGACGAGCTCCCAATCACCGATGCGTAATCGTGGTTCTCCTCGGTCACGATGAACACGTGCCCCGCCCTGGGCACGGCCCCGCCAGGATGGCTCGGCCGCTCGCATCCCGCGAGGGTGACGAGCGAGAACCAGGCGAGGGCGGTAATCGAGGCGCGCACGGCCAATCTACGGCAGCGCCGCGCGTCGCTCCCCGTTCGTCGTCGCCGGCAAATTCTCCTCGACGAACGTCGTGAGCAGCGTGAAGAGATGTTGCCGCGTCGTCCCACCCGAGATCGCGTGGTTGCGGTTCGGATATACCATCAGCGAGAACGGCCGGTTCGCCGCCACCAGCGCGTTGACCATCGCCTCGGTGTTCTGGAAATGCACGTTGTCGTCGCCCGAACCGTGCACGATCAGCAACCGGCCCTTCAGGTTCTTCGCGTACGTGAGCGGTGAGCCCTTGTCGTATCCCGCCGCGTTGTCCTGCGGCAGACCGTTATAGCGCTCGGTATAGATCGTGTCGTAGTACTTCCAGTGCGTCACGGGCGCGACGGAAATCCCCATCCGATACACGTCCGGCGCCTGGGTCAGCGCGTTCAGCGTCATGAAGCCGCCGTAGCTCCAGCCCCAGATGCCGAGCCGCGTCGAGTCGACGTAGGGGAGCCGACCGACCGCCCGCGCCGCCGCCGCCTGATCCTGCGTCTCGACGACGCCCATCTGCCGATAGATCAGCTTGCGCCACGCGCGGCCGCGGGCGCCCGTGCCGCGATTGTCGACGCTGGCCACGATGTAGCCGCGCTGCGCCAGCATCTGGTACCAGAGATAGTTCTGCCCGCCCCAGGCGTCCGTGACCGTCTGCGAACCGGGCCCGCCATAGACATAAAAAAGGACGGGATAGCGGGACGTCGAATCGAAATTCGGCGGCTTGATGAACCAGGCGTTGAGCTTGATGCCGCTGCCGATGTCGACCTGACGGAACTCGGTCGCGCCGAGCCGCAGACCGGCGACTTTCGATTTGAGCGGGGCGTTGTCCACGAGCGTGCGGATCAAATGATTCTCCGGCAGGCTCACGAGCGTCGTCGTCGGCGGGACGCCGAAACGCGAGTACACGTGGACGGCGTACCGGCCCGTCGGGGACAGGTCGTAAGAGTGGACCCCCGCCTCACCGGCCGGCGTGAGCCGCACCGCCGGCCCGGCCTTCGCGTAGTTGATGCGGTAGAGGTAGCGCTGTGTCGGATTGTCCGGTGACGCGATGTAGTAGACCCATTTGCCGATGGTGTCTATGCGCTGCACGCCGAACACGTCGAAGTTCCCGCTGGTCAGCGGGCGGGGGGGGGCACCGCCGTCGCGCGGGAAGAGATACAGCTGGCTCCATCCGCTGCGCTCCGACTCCCACAGGATGTCCTTCCCGCCGTTCAGGAACCGCAGCCCGTCGAATTGCTCGATCCAGGCGCTGTCTGTCTCGGTGATGACGGTCCGCACCTGTCCCGTCTGCGCGTTGGCAATCATGACCTGGAGCGTGTCCTGCAACCGGTTCATGTGCTGAATGACGAGCTCTTTGCTGCCGCCCCGGGCCGGCACCCACTCCATGCGGGCGATGTAGGTGTTGCGCAGATCTCCGGGGATGCTGATCCAACGAGTCTCGCCGCCCGCGGCGTTCACGACGCCGACGCGACCCGCCGAATTCGTCTGTCCTGCCTTCGGGTATTGCACGGGAATCGTGAAGGCGTACAGCGAGTCGGTGACATTGTAGAGGAGGAAGTCGCGCACGCCCGTCGCGTCGAGCTGCCAGTACGCGATCGACTGGCCGTCGGAGTTCCAGCGCCAGCCGTCCTGCAGCCCGAGCTCTTCTTCGTAGACCCAGTCGAATGTGCCGTTGATCGTCGTGCGCGAGCCGTCGCGCGTCAGCTGCGTGATTTTACCGCCGGTGATGTCCTCGACGTAGATGTTGTACTCGCCGTACCGCACCCACCCCACACGGCCGCCGTCGGGCGAAAACTTGGCGAACATCAGCGTCGAGGCGGGACCGTTGCCGCCCAACTTCTTGAGCGTCCACCCGGCGAGATCGAGCACCCAGTAGTCGCCGCGCGTGTTGGTCCGCCACACCTGCTGCGATTTCGTGAAGATCAGCAGGCGCCGGCCATCGGCCGACCACGAGTACTCTTCGATCGCGAGCGGCGTCGAATCGCCCGCCGGCACCAGCCGCGCCGCCGGCACCAGGATCGTCTTGAGGCCGGTCTCGGCGTCGTAGCGGACGATGTCCTGGCCCCCCCCCTTCCCGCCGGCGGTCGGCTCGAGCGTCGTATAGCCGATGCCATCGGAGAGCCAGGCGAGCGAGGGGAGCGAGCCGCCCCGGAATTCGGGGGAACCGAAGATGCGATCGACGGTGAGGATTGAGGAGTCAGGAGCCGGGCGTTGGGCGGCTACTGTGCCGCCCAGCCCGGCACCGACGAGAGCAAGAAGACAAAGACGACGCATCGCTCAGGATCCGATTAGATGGGACCCGAACGATAGCTACTGCCGCGGCGCGCCGCCTCCCATGGGCCGAAAGACCATCGGCTTCGGCAGCGCATCGAACTTGGTCTGCTGGTCCGGCGTCAGGTTATTGCGGATCGTGGCGTACCACTGGTCCGCCTCAGCCTGAAACCCCTGCATCTCCGTGCGCACGCTGTCGAATTTCGCGCGCTGTTCAGGCGTGGGCTCCTGCCCGGGGGTGAAGCCGCCCGAAGCCTGCATCTGTTGGCGGATCGCCTGACGGCGCGCGGCGGCGTCTTTCATCACGCCGTTCAGCGCGGTGTAGGCGGGCGTAATCTTGGTGCGCTGCGCCGGCGTCAGCCCGAGGGTCTGGGTCAGCGAATCGATCGTCATCCAGTGGTCTGGCGGCGGTGGGAAGCGGCGTTGGCCCATTCCGGCGGCTGGTGCATCGCCCTGCGGGGTCTGTGCAACCAGCGGCGTCGCGACGCATAAGCCCAGCAAGATCAGCATTGTAGAACGCATGCGGTCTCCGTTGGAGGATGTTGGTTATACGTGTTCCGACCCGCATCCGTTCGAGCCCGTCACGGTCGGCTTGACGCGTCCGGTTTTTGGGGCCACGCTCATCCCGCTGTTCGTCGATCGAACCCCGCCGGGTACCGTTGTCAGAGGAGATCCTCATGGCGCGCAATCGCTGGCTCATGCTTGCCGGGACCGCGACGGCCCTGGTGCTGGGTGTCACTGCATTCGGTTGGGCACGCGGAGATCTCACGCGTGAGTCCACCACAATCATGCAGAACGACCATCCTCCTCCCTCCGCAGGGTTGCTGCGCCGGCTCGCAGAGTCCGCAGATGCGTACCGCACCGGAAGAGTCGTGTACCTGGTCGCCCAGGACTCGGGCTTCTATCCGGTATTCGGCGGATTCTCTACGCCGGATTCGGCGCTCGCGGCCGCGCACAGTTTTGGACCGAGATGGTTCGTCTATGCAACCAAGACCACACCCGATGTGTCCATCACAGGCGGCACTTACGCGCAGGTCATCCTGCCGGGATGCTATAAGGATACGCGCACCACGCTCTGGATTTGCCCGCCGAAGGACTCGTCGCGGGCAACCGCGACCGCGATGCGGCTGCAGGATGTCGCGCGTATCGACGTCACGTTTATCCGTCGCAACGGGCGGCGGATTACGGTTGCGCTCGATCCCGAGCACGCCGGGGCCACGATCTACACGATTCAGGATTTTGACCGGTTCATCGTACCGTACTACACACGTCTCTATGGGCCCGCTCAAGTCGCCCGGATGCGTGAGGACTTGATTTCGTTCGTTCGGAGCTCGCTCGATTCGTCTACCGCGCCGCCGCCGCGCTGATGCAGGATCCCCCCCTCGCGCTCATCGCTGATGGGTGCTGTCAGTGGTGAGCGCGATGAAACGGGGATCGCGCTGCAGCGCGCGGAACCAGTAATGATTGCCGACGTACTCGCGCCAATTGGGATTGACGCGCAGCAACCTCGTGAGCGTGGTCAGGGCCGAGTCGGGTTCGCCGAGGAGCAGGTAGACCGAGGCGACCGGCAGGCCAAGTCCCTCGTCAGGATAGCGCCGCTCGATCGCATGCATCCACGTCCGCGCGCTGTCAGTCAGTCCCGCCCGCGCGAGAATGGCGACCACCTGCATCTGGCGGTATGACCGCCCGGCATCGAGCATCGCGATCGTGTCCAGCCGCTGCAGCTCCTGCTGCGCGGCAACGAGATCGGCGGTGGTGTGGCCGGTCCATCCCAGCACGGTGATCCGGCATTCCAGGAAATTCGGGTCATCCGGGAAGCGCGACTGCCCCTCGCGACACCAATGATCGGCATCGTCGAAAGCGCCACGCGCGAGTGTCGACGCGTACAGCTGGACGTGGATTTGTTCCGCGTCAGCCAGGTAGGCGTCCTTCTCCAGCGCCTTTCTCGCCGCGACCTCGGCCTCGAGGTGCTCCCCGCGCGCGGCACTAAGCAATTGACTCAGCGTCCACCACGCGCGCGCAGATCCCGGATTGTCACCCACAGCGCTGCGGAGGTCTTGCTCCGCCGCCGCGAGCAGACTGTCGCCCCCTTCCTGCGCAGGCACGCGCTCCCACAGCCGGAAACGCAGAAACCCGCGCAGCTCCAGTGCACGGGGATCGCGGGGCTTGCGCTGCAGGGCGTCCTCGGCGAACCGCAGCCCATCACGGATTCGGGCGATTTGCAGCTTGCGCCCCGACTCAGTACCACTCTCGGCGCTCGCCGCTACGACGGCGCGAGCCCATGCGATCCAGCCGCGGCGCAACACGGGCTCCGTCCACTTGGTATCGAGCTCGGCGGCGCGCGTGGCGAGGGAATCGGCCTGATCGAATGCGCGGCGGCTCGAAGCACCATCGCCACGCATGCCGATCTGCCGCGCGTATTCGGAGAGCTCCTGCGAACGCTGCTGCAGCATCCATGCTTCAACGTTCGTCGCCTCCGCACGGCTCGTCTGCAGGCTCACCTGCTGGCCAAGACGCTCGCGCAGCTCGCGCGCGAGATCCGTGATCAGCTCGTCCCGCACGTGCAGCAAATCGCCCCGCGGCCGATCGAACTGAAAACTCGCCAGGATCTCCCCGGATGACGCATTCACGAGCCGGGCGTCGAGGCGCGGACGCGTACTCGTGCCGCTCACCGTGCCTTCCACATACGTCCCGACCGCGAGGTCGCGAAGCACGCTGTCCATGGATGCGCCTTTCGCCTGCAGCGCTTTGATCTGACGCAGCGATGGTACGTGCAGCGCTTCAACCTGCACGAGTTCCTGCACCAGCTCGTCGGTCATGCCTTCCGCGACTTGGTGCAGCTCGCCGTTCGCGCTCCGGTCTTCGAAGGGCAGGACGGCGATGTGTGCCGGATCGAGGCTGGCCGCTCCCGTTCCCTTCGTCGACCAGGGCCGCCAGATGAACAGTGCGATCGCCGCAGCGCCAATGACCGCGGCACCGACGCGCTGGCGACGCCGCGTGCGGCGCAATCGCCAACCGGATGGCGAGACAGTGCCGGACTGTCTGAGCATCGCCGCGAACTCGCTCGCGGTGGCAAAGCGTTCGTTCGGGACTACAGCCAGCGCGGTTTGGATTGCGAGGTCGATCTCGATCGGGATCTCGTGCCGTTCGGTTCCGATCGACGTGCGCGCGCCGGACGGGACCGATCCGATGAGCATCTCGTACAGGACGCGGCCAAGGCTGTAGACGTCGGTACGGCCGTCGATCTCCTCGCCGGCCGCCTGCTCGGGACTCATGTAGTCCACCGTCCCGACGACGATGCCAACGCCCGTCATGCGGGATTCGTCCGCCTCGCTGATCGCGCGCGCGATGCCGAAGTCGCTGACGACGGGATGCCCCGCTTCGATCAGGATGTTCTCAGGCTTGATGTCGCGATGGACGATGTTCTGGGCGTGGGCATACGACAGCGCCTCCGCGACGTCACAGGCAATGGCGACGGCGTCGACGATCGGCAGCCGGCCCTCACGCTGCAACCGGTGGCGTAGGGACTCCCCCTCCACATAGGGCATCGTATAGAACAACAGACCATCGGCGACGTCAGACTCGAACAGCGGCAGGATATGGGGGTGCGCGAGGCCGGCGGCGACCTTGATTTCTCTCAGGAAGCGCTCGGGACCGAGCGCGCCAGCGAGCTCCGGCCGCAGCACCTTGAGGGCCACCCACCGGTCGTTGCGGAGGTCCCGCGCCTGGTACACGATGGACATCCCGCCGCGACCGATCTCACCCTCAATCGTGTAGCGGCCTGCCAGTGCGGCGGCGAGCCGCGACTGAAGGTCGTCCACGGCTCTAACATACGGCCCCCCGCCCTACGGGTTAAGGCCTTGGCGACACGCGGCTTGCCGACTACTTTCCTGTGCCCGATGCGGGACCTGTCGCTGTCACGCAGCCAGTTGCTGCTCCTCGCCGGCACGGCCAACCGGCCTCTCGCCGAGGAGATGGCCCAGCATTTGGGACAGCCGCTGTGCGCGGTGTCGATGCGGCGGTTTGCCGACGGCGAAATCTTCGTCAAGATCGACGAGAACGTGCGCGGGCGGGATGTCTTCATTATCCAGCCCACGAATCCGCCGGCGGAAAATTACATGGAGCTGTTGCTGTTGATGGACGCGGCGCGCCGGGCGAGCGCCGCCCGCATCACCGCGGTGCTCCCGTACTTCGGCTACGCGCGGCAGGACCGGAAAGATCAACCGCGCGTGGCGATCAGCGCCAAACTGATGGCGAACCTGATCACCCACGCCGGAGCGGACCGCGTCCTGGGAATGGATTTTCATTCCCACCAGGTCCAGGGATTCTTCGATATCCCGGTGGACCATCTGTACGCGGCGCCGGTGTTCGTGAGCCACTACCGGACCAAGCAGCTGCACGATCCGGTCGTCGTCGCGCCGGACGTCGGCTCCGCGAAGATGGCCCGCGGGTTCGCGAAGCGGCTCGACGCGTCGCTCGCGATCATCGACAAGCGGCGCCCGTCCGCGAACATCGCGGAAGTCGTGAACGTCGTCGGCGAAGTCGAGGGGAAAGACGTCCTGATCCCCGACGACATGATCGACACGGCGGGCACGATCGCCGAAGCGGCGGCGGCGCTGAGGCGCTTGGGGGCGCGGCGGATCTTCGCGTTCGCGACGCATGCGCTGCTGTCGGGCCCGGCGGTGGAGCGGCTGCGCGCCGCGCCGGTCGAGGAAGTGTGTGTGACGAATACGATCCGGATTCCCGAAGATCGGCAGTTCGAGAAACTGAAAGTGTTGTCGATCGCCAGCCTGATGGCCAAAGCCATCGGCTATGAACATTCGAATCAGTCGGTCAGCTCGTTGTTTGACTGACGACTGAAGACTGAGGACTGAGGACTGAAGTATGGCACAGACGGTGAGTCTCTCCGCGACGGTGCGGGCGGAAACGGGCAAGGGCGCGGCGCGCCAGGCGCGCTTCCAGAAGAAGGTCCCGGCCGTGATCTACGGCCACGGCCGCCCCACGCAGACGCTGATGGTGGACGCACTCGCGCTGGAAAAAGCGCTCACCGGCATCGAGCCGGAGAGCACGCTCATCGAGCTCAGCGTCGACGGCAAGACGACCCGGACGCTGATCCGCGAGATCCAGCGCCATCCGCTCCGCCCCGACATCATCCACGTCGATTTCTACGAGATTAAGGGCGGCGAGAAGATCACGCTCAAGGTCCCCGTCCGCCTCGTGGGCACGCCCGACGGCGTCCGCAACGCGGGCGGGGTGCTCGATCAGGTGACCCGTGAAGTCGAAATCGAAGTGCTGCCCGAGAACATACCCGACCGCGTCGAGCTCGACGTCAGCGCGCTCAAGATCGGTGACTCGCTGCACGTGCGGGATCTGGCGATCGCCGACGCCGTCATCCTGACGGGTGCCGATCTGACGATCGCGACCGTCGTGCCGCCGCGCGCCGAAGAAGTCGCCGCGCCGACACCCGAAGCCGCGATCGAAGTCGCCGAGCCCGAGCTCATCCGCAAGGTCCGCGAGGATGAAGAGGGCGCGGAAGGCGAAGCTGCAGCCCCTGCGGCTGAGGAGAAAGAGAAGAAATCTCCTAAGGCCCCAGAGAAGCCGTAGTTTTTGCGCGCCGTCGTCGGCCTGGGGAATCCGGGCCCGGAATACGCGGCGACGCGCCACAATGCCGGCTTTCTCCTCGCCGACGCCGTCGCCGCGCATTGGCAGCTTCCCCCCTTCCGTCGCGCCGAGCGGGCGCGCGCGACCGAAGGCACGGTGGCCGGCGTGCCCGTGCGCATCCTCAAGCCCACGACCTTCATGAACCGCAGCGGCGCAGCGCTGGCGTCGCTGCGCGCGGATCCGGCGTTCGCTCCGGCTCGCGATCTCCTCATTCTCGTCGACGATTTCCAGATCCCCCTCGGCACGTTTCGCTTCCGCCCCGACGGCTCGGCCGGCGGGCACAACGGCCTCAAGAGCATCGAGGGCGCGCTGCAATCGCAGCAGTACGCTCGGCTCCGAATCGGAGTCGGTCCGCTGCCGGAGGGAATCGGCGACTGGGCGGACTATGTGCTCAATGCGTTCGAACCCGCAGAGCTGGAACAGGTCGAGGCGTTGATACCGCAAATGATCGACGCGGTCGACAAGTGGCTTAAAACCTGATGCTGCGCCTAGGCATCGTTGGGCTACCGAATGTCGGCAAGTCAACGCTGTTCAACGCGCTGACGTCCTCGAAAGCCGCGGCGGCGGAGAACTATCCTTTCTGCACCGTCGAGCCCAACGTCGGCGTCGTCGAGGTGCCTGACCCGCGGCTCGAGACGCTCAACCAGGTCGTCAAGCCCAAAAAGAAAATCCCGGCGGTCGTCGAGTTCGTGGATATCGCCGGCCTGGTGAAGGGCGCGTCGCAGGGGGAAGGCCTCGGCAACCAGTTTCTCTCGCACATCCGCGAAGTGGACGCGGTCGTGCACGTGATTCGCGCCTTCGAGGACCCCGACGTGGTGCACGTGATGGGGCCCGTCGATCCGGTGCGCGATCACGACGTCATTACGAGCGAGCTGGCGCTCGCCGATCTCGCGGTGGTGGAGCGGCGGCTTGACAAAACGCGGAAGTCGGCGCGCGCCGGCGACAAGGAGGCCCAGCTCGAGCTGGTGCTGCTCGAGCGCGTCGTCGCGGAATTGAATGCCGGCCGCGGCGCCCGTGAAGCCGGTGAAAACGTCGACGCGATCAAGTTCCTCCGCACGCTCGGCTTGCTCACCGCCAAACCCATCCTCTACGCCGCCAACGTCAACGAAGACGATCTCGCTTCGGGTGGCGGCAAATGGATCGAGAAACTGCGCGCGGCGGTGCAGACGCACCACGAAGAAGCGGAGATCGTCCCCTTCTCCGCCAAATTCGAAGCCGAGCTCGGCGAGCTGGCCGGGGACGAGCGCCGCGAGTATCTCGCGAGCGCGGGCGTCTCAGAGCCGGGACTCGACCGCCTGATCCACGCCGGCCAGCGACTGCTCGGCCTCCAGACGTTTTTTACGGTGGGCGAGAACGAAGTTCGCGCCTGGACGATGCATCGCGGCGACACGGCCTACGACGCGGCCGGCGAGATCCACTCCGACTTTCAGCGTGGGTTCATCCGCGCCGAGACGGTCGGGTTTGGGGAGTTTGTGAAAGCGGGCAGCTACAAGGCTGCCCGCGAACAAGGATTGGTGCGCAGTGAAGGACGCGACTACGTCGTGAAGGACGGCGACATCCTGCTATTTCGCTTCAACGTCTAGCGCGTCCAGATCTCCACCAGGCCGCATTGGCCGGCCGCTGACAGTCCGGTCCCCATCCAGATCGACGAACCGACCGTCGGCGCCAGGGAATGATTCAGATCGGTCGGCGGCACACCACGGTAGACTTCGACACCGGCGACGTCCGACACCGCGATCTGATCGTAGTCCATCTCGCGCAACGCCACGCCATCGACGCTCACCGCGACCGCGCACAGCTTGCCGCGCGTGAATCGCGTGGGGCGACAATCCTGATAACAGCGGGTCACGATGCCCTCGAGCGTGAGTAGCCCGCTCAGCCGCTTGGGCCCCATCCGCGTGATCTCTTCGCGGGTGAAGAAGTGCGCGAAGGCGCCATAGATCCGCCGCCGCTCGTAGAATCCGGCCAGGTCCCGCCAGATGTTCGCCTGCCGCGCTTCCACGACGAGCGGATTGAGATCGTCGGCATCGACGTCGAGCACCACGGCAATCTCTTTCGTCTGCTGGCCCTGCAAGGTGAACACGTAGTCCTGGGTCTCCCGCCCTTCGTACCAAACGCGGATGGCCCGTTTGCCGGCCGGCAAGCCGGTGAGCGCAAACTGCCCGTCCGAGTCGCTCACCACGAACTTCTTGACTTCGGGCGCCGAAATCCTCACCCCCGCAAGGGGACGACCGTTGAAGTCGGAAATAGCCACGCCGCGAATGCGCGCGCTGGTATCGGAGAGGGCGTGCGCCTGCACTGACGAGACGAGTATGGCAGCGGTGACAGCTGGTAAGGCGATCATGTTAGCAGATCATGTACCCGCCCAAGCGCGAACCGCGCGTGGGCGTCCGCCAGCGGATCCAACCTTCCGCGGTACGCCCGACCGCCTTCCCGCACACCGGGTAGGGCCACTGGACTCGAACTCGCATCCACTCCCCGCGAACCTCGAGTGCCGAGAGCGCATATCCCCCGTGCTCGCCGTTCGGTTTTAGCGACAGCCAGGCAACAACGTCGCTCGAAGTATCGGGCGCGGCGTACAGCGCGTGGCGAGCGCTGTCCACGAAGAAGGTCGCAGTCCCTGCATTGAGGTAGTGCGACTCCCAGCTGACGAGTCGCAAGGCGGTCACCCCAAGACCAAGCTGCGATGCATGGGCCCACGCGATGCCGTCGTCCGTGATCGCCGGCGCGGAATAACGGAACCGGAACCAACCGTCGCCTCGTAATTCGTACACGATGAGCGCGATTGGACCGTCATATACGACTCCGATCCACCCACCGATCGTGTACGGCGTCCAGCCGCTCGCCACACGATAGGTCCAGCCGCGCGCCAACCACGCGAACGGTCGATCGCCCGGCGCCCGATAGAGCGGCAGGATCACATCGCGCAGCCAGGTGAACGCGTCGGCGCTCGTGACCGCAGTCAGATAGCCGGTACCACGGCTGGAATCCTGCCATACGCGGTTCACGCCGGCCGCGCGGGGCTGCGGGCGTGGCGCAGGCGGTACGCTGAGGCTGTCCGGGATTGCCGCCAGGCGCGCCCAGGGGTTGGACGATGGTGTCTGTGCGAGAAGCGCGAGAACGAACTGTGCCAGCGCCGGCATGGTCTACAATACAACGCCTTTAGACGCCTTTCCACGCCTCCACACGCCGTTTAGCTTTAGCGCTCACATAATCCCCTACTCGGTGCCTCCACCGCACCGGGTCACCTATGACCAAAGGGAGGTGGCATGAATCGTCGGTACGAAACGGTCTACATTTTTGATAGTGCCCTGGACGAGCCGGCAATCACCGAAAAACTGAACCGCTTTCACGCCCTGCTGACCAAGGACGGGAAAGGCACGCTGTCGAACGTGTCACACTGGGGCAAGCGCACGATGGCGTACAAGGTCAAGAAGAAAGAGACGGGCTACTACGTCGTCGCCGAGTTTCAGACGGCGGGCGATCTGCTGCCCGAGTACGAGCGCGCGGTGAAGCTCGATGAGAGTGTGCTGCGGTATATGTGCGTCGAAGCCGCGAAAGAGCAGCCGAAGCCGGTGGTTGCCGCCGCCGTCGTCCCTGAAGAAGAAGAGTTGGAAGAGGAGGAAGCGTGAGACGTCCCGCCAAGACCTGTCCCGTGTGCGAATCCGGCGCGCGCGTGCTCGACTACAAGGATGACCGGACGTTGAGCCGCTTTCTCACCGAACGTGGCAAGATTCTGCCGAGCCGGTTGTCGGGGATGTGCGCGCGTCATCAGCGGCAGCTCGCGACGGCGATCAAACGCGCGCGGCAGCTGGCGCTGATTCCTTACATCAAGGGTCACACCGCATAGCTACCAAAGAGTCGTGGTGGCGCCTGCTCCTGGCGCTGACCGTCTTCGTGCTGTGGGCCCCCGCCAGTCTGGTGGGTCTACCGTGCGCGGCGCTCTTGATCATCGCGCCCGGAGGGGAACGGGGGTCCGGCTGGTCGCAGCCGATCGCCGGGATGATCGGGGCGGTGAGTCTGGCGCTGCTCGTCCTGAGCGGCGGGAGCGGCGGCCGGCTCGCGGCCGCGACGAGCGCGTACATCGTGCTCGTGACCGCGGCATTCGTCTCGTTCGTGCTGCTCAAGCCCGCCCCGATCCTGCGTCAGGCAATTCGCTCGATCGTCGTGGCCGGACTCGCGGCGGCGCTGCTGATTCAAACAATCTGGGGATCCAGCGCGTGGGGCGCGCTTGGATGGGAAGCGACCCGGCAGGCCAGCATCACGATGCGGTCGATCGTCGAGATGGCGCCCGACGCGTTCCCGATCTACGAGCCGATAGTGCGCTTCGTCAGTCTCACGTGGCCGGGGATGCTCGCCTTGCAGACACTCGCCGGTCTGGCGCTGGCGTGGCAGCTGTATCGGCGCATCGTCGCACGCACCGCTGGTGAAGGCGTGGCGCCCGCCCCGGTGCGCTTCAGGGACTTTTACATGGGCGACGGGTGGGTGTGGGGCATCGTCGCCTGGCTCGGCGTGTTGATTCTCCCCGTCTCGAGCGTGCTGCAGGTCGCGGGCACGAATCTCGGACTCGTCGCGAGCACACTGTATGTGCTGCGCGGCGCGGCGATCGTCGCGACATTTGCCGAAGCGTTCGGCATCTCGGCGCTGACGCTCGTGATCGTCGCGGCCGCGGCGGCGGCACTGGCCGTGCCGCTGGTGTTCGTGCTCCCCGGGCTGTGCACCCTCGGCATCACCGATACGTGGTACCAATACCGGCGCCGCCTCGCGGAAGCGCGCGAGCGGCAGCGGTCCAATACACCGTGAGGGCTTAAGCGATGGAAATCATTCTCCGGGCGGACGTACAGCATCTGGGCAAGATCGGCGAAGTCGTGAAGGTGAAGGACGGCTACGCCCGCAACTACCTCCTGCCCCAGGGGCTCGCCTATCCGGCGACGGACGCCAACAAGAAAAAGATCGCCTACGAGGGCGAACGGCTGGCGAAGCAACACGCAGCCGAGAAATCGGCGGCGGAGACGGAAGCCACACGGCTGGCCGACGTCCAGCTCACCTTCGAGGTGAAAGTCGGCGAAGAGGAGAAGCTGTACGGCTCCGTCACCGCGGGCGACGTCCAGCGCAAGCTCGAGGAGCTGGGCATCAAGGTCGACAAGCGGAAGATCGACCTCGCCGAGCCGATTCGCGAGCTGGGGGAATACAAGGTCGGGATCAAGATCCATCCCGAAGTGCGGCCCGAGGTCCGGGTGACGGTGGTGAAGGAGTGACGCCGATCACACCCGTGATCGCCGCGCTCTTTCAGAATGAAGACTGAGCTCTCACAGGTCGTGGACGCGCTGGTCGACCGTAAGGCGGTCGATCCGGTAGTATTGGATCTCCGGGGGCTGACCGCCGCCACCGATTACTTCGTGATCGTCTCTGGAACGTCGGTCGCCCATGTGCGGGGAATGGCGGAGCATCTTGTAACGGCACTCGCGCCGGCGGGGCTCGAACCCCATCATGTGGAAGGGCTGGCACAGGGCCGTTGGGTACTGCTCGACTATGTGGACTTCGTGGTCCATGTATTTCATCCCGAGCTGCGTGACTTCTACCAGCTCGAACGGCTGTGGGGGGACGCCCCAGTGGTCGCCGCCGGCGACTCAGGCGGACAGGGCGCGAAAGGCTAGGCAGGCATGGGACGCACCGTGACTCGTCTGATGGTCGTACTGGGAGTCGGGATCCTGGCAACACCGGCGGCCGCGCAGTACTTCGGTCAGAACAAGGTGCAGTACCGCAGCTTCAATTTCCAATCGATTCAGACCGAACACTTCGACATCTACTACTACCCGGATGAGCGCGGCGGCGCGCTGGACGCGGCGCGCATGGCCGAACGTGCGTATGCCCGCCTGTCGCGCATCCTCCACCATCAGTTCTCGAGCCGCAAGCCGATCATCCTGTACGCCTCGCAGTCCGACTTCCAGCAGACGAACGTCGTCGACGCGTCGGGAGAAGGACTCGGCGGCGTCACGGAGTTCTTCAAGCACCGCGCCGTGCTGCCCTTCACCGGCTCGTACGCCGAGTTCGAGCATGTCCTGCAGCACGAGATGGTGCACCAGTTCCAGTACGACGTGTACAGCCGGGGCCGCGCCGGCGCCGGTGTGCAGACGCTCATGGCCGTCAATCCGCCGCTCTGGTTCATGGAAGGGATGGCCGAGTATCTGTCGCTCGGACCGATCAATCCCGAGACGGCGATGTGGCTCCGCGATGCCGCCCTCGAGGGACACCTCCCCTCGATCGAGGACATGACGACCGATCCCTACATCTTCCCCTATCGCTACGGCCACGCCCTGTGGGCCTACATCGGCGAGAAGTGGGGCGATGAAGTGATCGGCGAAATATTACAGAGCTCCGCGACGTCGGGACTCGACGCCGCGTTCAAGCGCGCGCTGGGCCGCTCGCTCGAGGATCTCTCGAATGACTGGCGCGACGCGATCCAGACGACGTTCCT
>DASWEL010000315.1:0-5892 GCA_036394755.1 Gemmatimonadales bacterium
GAGCCTGCACCCCGTCGCCGATGGGCCGACGAGCGGCGGTCTCACCGGCACGTACTACGCGACGCCGCTCTTCATGGGGAAGGTCGAGCAGATCGAAAAATACTACCACGACCTGCGCCGCTGGGTGTGGATCAACACTGACCTGCGGCTCGACACGCAATTCGACATCCGTCTGATCGACGCGCCGCTGAATCTGTCGCGCTACGATCAAGGCTACATGGGTCCCGATTTCGTCGATGAGGAAGGCCGCTCGGTGTGGGGCGACGTCGCCGCTCTCGGACTCACCCCGAACGATTTCGCAAGCGTCGTTGCCTGGTCGCCTCCGCTGCTGACGCCGGACAGCCTCGGCGTGTACGGCGTCCGCCAGGGTTTCGACGCTGCCGGAGCGACGGTCGGACCGAGTGCCAACTACCCCACGTACACCTCGATCCAAGTCGAGATCATCCCGGCCGAGGTCACCGAGTTCGGACTGCGCGTCCGCAATTGGTTCGAAGCCCCCGTCTCGGAGCACGACATTTATCCGAACAATCACTCGTTTTCGGAGTTCGTCGAAAGCGCGCCGGCGGGGTTCGGGGACAGTTTGTTCTTTCCGTACCACGCAATAAGCTACCGCCGTCTCGATTTGCAGGACTGGAAGCTATTGCTCGCCCGGCCCGGGGGGTTCGTTACCACGTTGACGCCCGATTCCGACGGCGACGGCATCCCCGATGGCGGGACGAACGTCCCGGTCAACGAGGCGGATTTGTCGACGGACCCACTTTCCGCGGATACCGATGGCGACGGCCTGACCGACTTCGAGGAGCTCACGCGCGGCTTCAGCCAGCCGACCGATCCGTTACGCGCGGACACCGACGGTGACGGCGTTCCCGACGCCGACGACAAGCATCCGCGGTTTCCGATCCAGGAGACGATCCTCCGCTCGTCGCCGGTCCGCGATGGGACGATTGGTCAGTCCGAGTACGGCGACCCGGTGATCACGGTCAGCGACCCCGATCGACCGAGCGACTTCACCGGCACGCTCTGGGTGACGTGGAGCGTCGAGGGGCTGAACGTGGCCGTCAAGGTGGTCGACGACTCGCTCAGTCCTCCCGACGACTCGGCATTCGACTACTTTACCTACGGCGGCGACCAAATCCGCGTCCGTCTCGACTTCGCGAACGACGGGTTCGCGAGCTATCCGGCTTCGCTCTACTCGGACAATCTCGAGATCTGGGTGGCGCCCTTGGGCGACCCCGCATCGCCGGCACGTTACGCAGCGCTGCATCACTACGACGCGAGCGGCTACGTCAGGGACTACGACATGGTTCCGGGAAGTTCGATTCCCGCAGCGTATCGGCTCACCTCCGACGGGTATGTCGTCGAGTTCCTCGTGCCAGCCAACGCACTGATAGGCTTCACGCCCGCCACCTGCACGCCGTTTGCGATGTACGCGGAGGTCTACGATCGCGACGAGCACCAGGACGGCGACCAGCTTCGCTACCAATTCTTCCGCGAAGGCGCCGTGGCCATCGTGCACTACTTCGATTACCAGGCCGACTTTCCCACCGGCGAGGATACCGGGGGCTTAGGAGCATTCGCCAGCCTCGTCTTGGCGGACTCGCGTGACGAGGACTGCAACCACGCACCGACGGTCGAGACGATCGCCGACCAACTCGTTCACATCGGCGGCAAACCCTTGCGGTTGCCTGTGCGCGCGAGTGACCGCGACCGGGATCGTCTCGCACTGAGCGCAACCGTCGACGGTGGCCAGCCGCTCTCTGCCGTCAACGCGACGTTCGAGGACCGCGGCATCAATCTCGGCCTCCTCCGCTGGAATCCCCTGAGCGAGGGGACGCATCTCGTCACGGTGACCGCCACAGATCGACACGGCGGGATGGGTCAATCGACCATCTCGCTCACCGCGTCGGCCAATTGATCCTCAGCGGGCGCAGGTGACACAGGTCACATGTCCGACCCCACCTTCTTCATCAGCGCCACGAAGCGCGGGTCGGATCGGAGTCGGGATCGGATATCGACCATCTTTCCGGCTTGCTCGAACACCTGCTCATAGCGATCGACCACGTAGAAGCTCAGTCCGTAGTACCAAAGTGCGGGAATCGACAAGGGATCGAGCTCGACGCTGCGGCGCCGCTCGGCGATCCCTTCTTCGCTCCTACCACGATGCGATGGAGATTCCTGGCGTCGGGCAGTACGTCTCCTTCGAGGACACGGAAGGAAATCGCGTCGCCATGCTGCAACCGCTTCCGCGCAACCGGCAGGAAGCCAAGGCTCGGTGATTGGAGGACAATCGGATGATCACGATCTCCGCTTTCAAATGGGTTCCAGACTTTGCCAGAGGTCAGGTACGCGATCTGCGCGTGCGCTGGGCGCTCGAGGAAGCAGGCCTGCCGTACGAGACGCGCCTACTGGAGCAGGGCGATCAGAACAAGCCGGAGTATCGCGTTGCAGCCCTTCGGCCCCGCCGTACGGACGCGCCTCCGGGCCAGGTGGCCGGCGAGCCGGTTCATCCGCCCCGTATTTCAGAGAATGGCGGCGAAGCGGGGAGCGTCCGATAACCCGATCTCTGTCAACCAGACGGTCAATGCTTCCGACCGGTCAATGCTTCCGACGAGAGGGCGAACTCGATTGGGACGCTCTGGCGTTCGACGCGCGACACGGGCCAGCTGTCGCGACTTGGAGAGCACTTCGTGCCGGAACAACGGTGTAGATCGGCGGATGGCGAGGCAAGCGTTAAAGTCACCAGGCCGTCACCACTCCACCACGATCCACGGCGGACCACGGCCGTCATCATCGGTCGTACTCGTCGGAATTTCCGGGCCGTGACTCGTCGTGGCCCGTAGTGGCCTGCTCGTCGAGCGGGCTCTTAATCAGCGGGTTCGGAGTTCGATTCTCCGCCGGCCCATCAACAGCCTCACCGTCGTGGCGGTCACCCGTGAGCGTCAGTTCAGTGTTGACCCGCGCCGTAGCTGCTCAAGCTTGTGACCCGCGCAGCTACGTGCACACGAGATTCGGTCGGCCGGCGCGCGGACTTGATGAGTAGATGCAGGCGGTAGTGGCCATGGGTGACGACGTCGTTACGGTGTAGGTCAGGCTTCCGCCAGACGTGACGCAGACGGTATCGGATGCTGTGAAGTCGGGCATGCTGCCACACTTACCGGAGTAGTACCTCCCGTGGGTCGCGAAATATGTCTCTTGGGCGGCGGCTGCGTTCAGGGCGGCGCACCGAATGGTGGCGTTCGCATTCGGTTCCGAACAGCGATGTGGCGCTCGGGGCGGATCACAACTCAGCGTCCGTCCGGAGTGGCCTGTTCTACAGCGCGCCAGAGAGAAGTGCACCACACCGCATGGCGCGCCTGGTCTTCCCGTCGCATCAAGAACGATTGTCACCCGCAGCGGGCGCGCTGCCACCGCGCTTCTCCAGTCGCCTCGTCGCGCTTCGACCGTGACCACGAACTCCCCACGTCGGACGACCCCACGCCTCACGGTGACCCGAGTGACGTCGGCTACAAAACCATAGGGATCGCGATACTGCCACGCGCCCGACCGTGTGGTCCACGCGTTTCCACCCGGAATGCGTGCGTCGAGGAATGTGCCAAACGCACTCGTGAGCGTGATGACGATGCCGTCGGCCGCCGGATCAATTGTCGTTTCCGGAGCCAGCCTGGCCGTCAGGCGGAGCACCTTCGCGAGGGTTGGGAGTCGCGCCAATGAAATGGACGCGTCGGTAAACAACGGTGCGGGCTCCGGACACAGATCGTTGCCGTGCGCTACTGACGCGCCGCCTCCCCGGATCGCTGGCGATGCGTGGTGCGCAGCGGGTTGGCACGCCGCGACGCCGACGGCGGCGGCGATCAGCGCGCCGCAGAGCGTGCCCGGGCTGCCAATAGTGCGGGATCTCAGCATCGAGTGAGAGCGTTTGCCCGTTACGCCGATATGCACAGCGTATCAGTCATTGACTTACTAAGTCAACGGCATAGACTCTACAGGTGCAGGTCGAATGGGATCGAGGGAAGGATCGAGCGAACCGCGTCAAGCACGGCCTCGGCTTCGACGAGGTCCGCGCCCTATTCGAGAGCGATACTGATTACCTCGTAATCTTTGACGCAGAACACAGCACCGTGGAGGATCGTTTTCTTGCGATTGGACCCGTGGCAAAGGGCGTGGTCGTAATAACGTTCTCGGAGCCCAGGGACGACGTGGTCTGAATCATCAGCGCCCGCAGGGCGACGCGGGCCGAGCAGGAAGCGTTCTATCGGCGCGCGGGAGGCAGCAAGCGATGAAGGATCAGACGAGAGAACTCACGGCCACAGACTTCGAGCATGCGATCCCGCGGCGGCTCCGTGATCGTCTTGTGCGCGGCGACATCAAAAGCGGGGAAGATGTGGCGGCGCTCCGCCGTTTCACCGGGCTCTCGCAGGAGGCATTCGCGGCGGCGCTCGGCATCAGCGTCCACACGCTTCGCAACTGGGAGCAGGGCCGCCGTATGCCGGAGGGTCCCGCACTGGCGTTGCTGCGGATCGCCGCCCGCCATCCGAGGCTGCTGCGCGAGAATCTCGCCCTCGCGGGGTGACAGTTGTAGCCGTCGACGACCATACGTGGGGTCGGCTGTTCGGCGGCCCAATGGCTTTCCTTGTGGGCGGCGGCGGAGTCGTTTCAATGAGCGCCCTCGGGCGATCGTCTGAAGTACGGCGATCTGCGCGATAGATCGCCAGCCGACCTTTTACGCGTCGGCGGCGGCGATCGAGCCCATATCCTTTCGTCGACGCTTTCATTCGTATCGCACACCGACTTGTGATCGCCGGATGGTCACCATGCAGTCACCATTCCACCACACTCCACGGCAGACCACCGCCGCCGTCATCGTTCGTACTCGTCGGGATTTCTGGGCCGTGGCTCGTCGTGGCCCGTGGTGGACTCCTCTTCGAGCGGGCTCTTAACATCCCCTGCTACTAGACGCGGCGCATCTATACGTGGCGTTTGCCGCCATGGCGTGTCGTGCAGGCTGTCGACGGCGCCGCGGTCCGCGGTCGGGAGCCACTTCCCGTACGTGTCTACGGTGAGCGTGATGCTCGCGTGCCCGAGCTGCGCCTGCACGTACGCGATCGGCTTGCCCTCGGAGATCAGGATCGAGGCGTAGGTGTGCCGGAGCGAGTGCGGCGTGAAGTGCCCCGGGAGCTTGGCCTTCGCGAGGACGCGGCCGCAGGCGTGGCGGACATTGTGGGGATCGAGGCGCGTGCCGCGCGGCGTGACGAAGATCGCCGCCGGGAACTCGGGCTTCCCGATCCGGATGCCGGTAGCTCGCCTCTTGTACGACGAACCATTCGTTAAAGCGCCATGCCTGCCGCGGTCAGGTCGCGTCGTATAGTTCCTCACCATGGTGCGTCGGGTGTCGTGGAGCGCGCGCCCTTTGACGAACCGACGGTCTTCGCGATCGCGTCGGCCTTCGAGGCCCCGACCCATCACCGCATGTCGCCGCCGGAGTTCGGGCCGCTCGAATGAGTGCGACGACCCTGGAGCGGGGCATCTCGCCGCTTGCAGGCCGCCGCGCTCCGCCGTTTGATACGGCGTGATCAGGCGAAGCCCGGAGTGCCGTGGTCCGGTTGCGGGCGGTGTGGCAACAGGGATCGTTCTCACACTCGCCCTCGTGGCCATCAGCGGATGCGGTGCGTCCGCGCGTCGCCATCCGCCGCCGTCCGGCTTGCCGACCATCACCGATCGCGTTGCGCAGTACGGTCCGTCGGCACGAGCCCGGCTCACGCCGTTCTTCGTCGCCGCCCGCGTGCCGTATCCACCGGCCCGTTTCGTGCTGCTCGGGCTGAAGCAGGAGCGCGAGCTGCAGCTCTTCGCAGCGGGCCCCGACCAGGATCTCGTCTTCGTCCGATCCTTTGCGAT
>DASWEL010000316.1:0-35039 GCA_036394755.1 Gemmatimonadales bacterium
CGGGCGGCGCACTGCGGCGACTGACGGAGGCGGGGGGGGCGGGGGCGGCGGGGGGCGGCGCAGGACGTCGAGTACGCCGCTGTTGCGCGGTCGCGGGCCCTGCTAGCAGGGTCACTGCCAGCACGAGCAATACGCTCCGACGCAGCGTCAATGCTGGCTCGTCGTGGCCGCGGGCGCCGCGTCGCCGGTCCCGATCCAATGCGCGAACCAGGTGCGGATCCGCTCCAGGCGATCCACCAGGAGCCATGGCGGGCCGGTGCGTGACAGGCCGTGGAAGGACCGCGGATAGCGCACGAATTCCGCCGGAATCCCGCGTTTGCGCAGTGACATGAAGAGCTGCTCGCCGTCGGTGATGGGAGTGCGCTTGTCATCCTCCGAGTGCACGATCAGCATCGGCGTGCGCATGTTTTTCGCGTACGTCATCGGCGACAGGACGCGGTAGAGGGAATCGCTCTCCCACGGCGCGCCGTTGAATTCGTAGTCGGTCAGCCCCTGCGCGTCGGACGATCCGTACCACGAATACCAGTTGAAGATCGAGCGATCGGTTTGCGCCACGCGGAACCGGTTCGTGTGGCCGACCACCCAGTTCGTCATGAATCCGCCGTAGGAGCCGCCCAGGACCGCCATGCGCGTCGTGTCGACGGTGCCCTTGGCCCGCGCGATCGCGACGTCGACGGTCTGCATGAGATCCTGGTAGTCCTCCATCCCCCAGCGACCGCGCGTCGCGTACGTGAACGCGTGTCCGTAGCCGCTCGACCCGCGCGGATTGGTGAACAACATCCAATACCCCTGACTCGCGAGCATCTGGAATTCCGGAAACAGCACGTTGCCGTAGTTCGAGTGCGGGCCGCCGTGGATCGAAAGCACGAGCGGATAGCTCTTGCCGGTTTGATAGCCGTACGGCTTCATCAACCATCCTTCGATCTTCAAACCGCCGACACCCGTGAACCAGAACGTGTCGGCGGGAATGACCGTGACCTGCTTGAAGAGCGAGTCATTGAACGACGTAAGCCGCCGCTCCGCGCCGCGGGTGAGCGGAGTCATGTACAACTCCGTCCCGTGGGTGACGTCGCTGGCCGTGTAGGCGAGCGCACGCCCGTCGATACTGAGCGAGAAGCCGCGCAGCTGCCGCTCTCCCGTGGTGACCTGACGAACAGCACCACCAGCGGCCGCCACAGCGAACAGATGCACGTTGCCGTTGGTCTCGGCGAAGAAGTAGATCGTCTTGCCGTCGGCCGACCAGGCGGGACTGCTGGGGTCGAGACTCCAGTCGACCGTCAGAACCCGTCCCGTGCCTCCGCTTGCCGGAACGAGGCAAACGTCGTTCTCTACGTCCCGGCCCTTGGAGCACACGAACGCGATCGTCTTTCCGTCTGGAGACCAGGCGGGCGAGCTGCTTTGCGGGAAGCCGGTGGGGAGTGGGCGAGACGTGCCGTCGGCAACGTTGAGGAGGTACAAGGCCGGCCAGTTGTCGTTCCGCACTTCCTGATTCTCGGTTGAGTCCTGGTCGAAGGCGATCGTCTTGCCGTCCGGCGACCACGCGGGCGAACTCTGGCTCAAGTCGCCACTGGTCAGCTGGCGCGGTGTGCCGCCGGCGAGCGGGACGAGGTACAGATGGGCGGGGCGTCGGATCTCGCGCGGGGGAAGGTAGCCGCGCTCATCGCCGACGATCGGGATCGAGGTGTAGACACGCCCGTCGAAACGCTTGGGATCGGCGCCGCGGGTGATCGCGGTGGGTGACACGCGCGTGCGCCACGTCTCCTTCTTCAGACTGTCCGGGTCGTCGCCGCGCCATGTGAAGGCGAGCCACTGCCCATTTGCCGAGAAGATGGGCATCGCGTGCACGCCCTTGATCTGGAATGCTTCGCCGCCCGGCGCAGCGGTCCGCAGAAACCAGATGTCGTCATCCGAGCCTTCACGCTTGCTCGAGAACGCAAGCAGCGAGCCGTCGGGTGACCAGTTTGGGTTCGACGCTTCCGTCGACGGACTCGTGTAGCGGAACGCCGGGGCGGAGCCGTCGGCGGGAGCCATCCAGATCTCGTTGTGACGCCGGTCTTTGTCTTCGACGACCGTGGTCACGACGAACGCGACGCGCCGCGCTTCAGGCGAGAGCGCCGGACTGCTCACGACGGTCAGCCGATAGTAGTCGGTGGATTGCCAGGGACGGGCTTGGGCGGACAGTCGGACGGTCGGACTGACGGACAGAATGAGCGCTGACAGGAGAAGATTGCGCATGGAGATCTCTCGGTTCGTCGTGGGGTCAGAAAACTACCGGCCCCGGCCGCAGAGCGCGACCGGGGCCGTTCCACAGTCCGACGGTCAGTCTGTCCGACCGTCGGACGCTAGTTCAACTTGTGCAGTTCTACCCGTCTGTTTTGCGCTCGCCCTTCCGGTGTTGCATTCGGGGCGATGTATCCCGACGCTCCGAATCCGCGCGCCCTCATCCGCATCGGGCTCACTCTCCTACGCGCGAGGTACGCTTGCACCGCTCCGGCACGTGCCATCGATAGACGCATGTTCGTCAGCTTACGACCGGTCGAGTCGGTGTAGCCCGCGATTTCGATCCGAATCTCCGGATTGGCGACCAACGAAGCGGCCACCTGGTCGAGCACCGCATATGACGATGCGGTGAGCACCGACCGGCCAGTCTGAAAATTCACGCCCTGCAAGATGAGCGTCGGACGGGCCGGCGGTGCGCCCGGGGCCGCCGGTGGGACGGCTTTCTCTTCGAACAGCAACAAGCAGCCGTATTGATCGACGCGCGATCCCGGCGGCGTGTTTGGGCAGCGATCCTGCGAATCAATGACGCCGTCACCATCGGTGTCGTGCGCAATGGGACAGCCGTTGGCATCGACCTGAATGCCCGGCGGCGTGTTGGGGCACTTGTCCAGACTGTCAGACACGCCGTCCTTGTCGCTGTCTGCCGGACAGCCGAACGCGTCGACCGGTGTGCCGGCAGGGGTGTTGGGGCACCGATCGATCCCGTCGAAGACCTTGTCGCCGTCGGAATCCATCGGGCAGCCATTCGCATCGACGGTCGCGCCCGCTGGCGTATCCGGGCACTTGTCGAGTCCGTCCCAGACGCCGTCGTGATCGGAATCGATCGGACATCCCGTCGGATCGACCGTCGCACCCGCAGGCGTATCCGGGCACTTGTCGAGGAGGTCGTTCACGCCGTCGCCGTCGGCATCCGGCAGGCCGGCCGGAGCGGCGGCGGCGAGCGGGCAACCCTTGGCGTCGACCGCAGCGCCCGCGGGCGTGTTCGGGCATTGATCGATCCCGTCGAACACCTTGTCGCCGTCTTGATCGTGCGGACAGCCGGTAGCGTCCACCGTCGCGCCCGTCGGCGTGTTGGGGCACTGATCGATCCCGTTCAATACGCCGTCGCTATCGGCATCGGCAGGACAGCCGCGGTTATCGACGGCCGCCCCGCGGGGAGTATCGGGGCAGGCGTCAAGCTTGTCTGCGACGCCGTCGTGATCCGCGTCTGCCGCCGGCGCGGCGTCCGGCTGGAAGAACGCGAATCCCGCGGACGCCATGAGGTGCGTTGCATTCTTCGACCCGCCGGGAAACGCACTCGTCGTGCTCGGCGTGTAGATGCCGCGCGCCTCGAATCGCAGCGCAACCCGCGAGCTCATGAAGAACTTCGCTCCCGCGCCGCCATGGAATCCGCCATCGGTGAACCGGTAGGGATTCGTGCCGCCGAAATCGAGCCGCGAGTACCCGCCGAGCACGTAGACGGACATGCGGCTCGCGTTCAGCGCGTTCACGACGAGACTGCCGCTGCCGATCAGCGGCTCGATGTGCGCCGCGCCGACGTCCTGCGGTGACTGGAACAGCGCCTCGACCTCGAGGTCGATCATCGGCGTGAGCGCGTACGCGAAGCGCACGCCGCCGCCTGGCTTGTCGGCCAGACCGAAGGCTTTGTCGTACCTCGTGTAGGCGCCGAACAAGCCGACTTCGTAGCGGCGGGCGTACTGCGCCTCCAGCCGCGTGGCCGTCAGCGTCATCACCACAAGTATCGGGGCGAGCTTTCTCACGGTGTGCCTCCGCCTCAGTTTGTCTGCCGCAGCTCGACGCGCCGGTTCTGCGCGCGACCGGTTGCCGTCGTGTTCGGCGCGACCGGCTGCGATGCACCATACCCCTTGGCGATCATCCGCTCGGGGCTGACGCCCTTGCTGGCCAGATACGCCCGGACCGCATCGGCACGTGCCTGCGACAGACGCAGGTTCGTCGCCGAGGCCCCCGTGTTGTCGGTGTGTCCGCCGATTTCGATCTTGATGTCGGGGTTGGCGACGAGCGACGCCGCCACGATGTCAAGAATCGTGTAGGAGTCCGGCTTCAGCGCCGAACGCCCCGTCTCGAACGTCACGCCGCGGAGCACGACCGGGGTCTTGGCCTCCGTAAAGAGGATCGGACATCCGGCCGCATCAACACGTGTACCGGCCGCTGTTCCGGGACACTTGTCCTTGGTGTCGTCGATGCCGTCGCCGTCGGCGTCCGACGCGCGCTGGCACCCTGCCGTATCCACCTCGGTTCGCGCCGGGGTGTTGGGGCACTTGTCGAGGCCGTCGGGCACGCCGTCGTGATCGCTATCGACTGGACAGCCGGTCGTGTCGACGGTCGCACCAGTCGGCGTGTTGGGGCACTGGTCGGGGCCGTCCGGCACGCCGTCGCGGTCGGAATCGGTCGGACAGCCTTGCGCGTCCACGCGGGCGCCTGTCGCTGTGCCCGGGCATTTGTCGATGCCGTCGTACACGCCGTCGCCGTCGGAGTCTTTCGGGCACCCGCGCGCATCCACTTCCGCGCCCTCGACCGTGTTGGGGCAGGCGTCTAGGCCGTTATAGACCTTGTCGCGGTCGGAATCGCTCGGGCAGCCACGCGCGTCGACGACGGCGCCCACGGGCGTTCCGGGACACGCATCTTTGCCATCAGCGACGCCGTCCAGATCGGCGTCACGGAATGCGCTCGGACCGGTGAAGATCGACAACCCGAGCGAGCCGACGATGTGGCCGGCCCAATTGCCGCTGGAGAACCCGGTTTTGGGAGCGTAGATGGCGCGTCCTTCGATTCTGAGGGCGACCCGCCCACCCAGGAACACTCGGTCGCCGATGGCGCCGTGAACGCCGTTGTCCGTGAACATGTAGCCCGAGCGATCGCCGAACGCGAGTCGGCTGTAGCCGCCAAGGATATAGAAGAGGTTATGCTGGTTGCCCATGTTGAGGACCAGGCTGGCGCTCCCCATTTGGAGCGACGCATTCGCGCCGCCTGCCGCCGGCGTGGGCTGCTGGTAGCTGGCATCGACCTCGATCCCTACAATAGGACTGAAGAAGTAGCCGAGGCGCCCGCCCCCGCCGATTTGCTTGTCCAGCATGAACGCGCGGTCATAGCGCGTATACGACCCGAACGCCGCGATTTCGAACTGATGCGTGTGCTGACCGACGCAGAGGGCAGGAACGGCGTTGAGACACAGCAGCAGCAATGGCGTCCGCGCGCGCATGTGACTCCCCAGGGTTGGCGGCACTTTCACTTTAATAATCGGTCCGCCGTGAAGAAACCCCTGTAACCCCTGTCACCAGTGCTTGGGGCCCTTCCCGTCTCGTTTCTAAGGGTGTCCGTTCCCTCCTCGGATGAAGCGCAATGCCTCGGAAAGCTGCTCGGCGAGCGCCGAAAGCTCGGTAGCGCCCTTGGCCAGGTCCTGAATGGCCCGCAGCTGCTCGGACGCCGCGGCCGCGACGGCCTCGGCCTCCTGACTGGAGGTCTGCGCGCCGGCGCGCGCCTGCCCCAGAGACTCGGTGATTCGCGTCGCCAGCTCGGCGCTGTGGCGTCCCACCTCCGCCACCTGCTTCCCGGCGCGCGCCGTCTCCGCGGCCGCTTCGGCGATGCGCTCGAGGTCCTGCACCCACGCGGCGGAGCTCTGTACGACCTGGCCGAGGTCACCCCGGATGCGCTCGATGAGTTGGGCCGCGCGGTCCAGGGCGCGCCGCGTGTCCTGGACCGCCTTGCCGACGTTGCGTGCTTCCCGCCCGCTCGCTTCGGCGAGCTTGTGCACCTCGTCGGCGACCACGGCGAACCCCCGCCCGTGAATTCCCGCGCGCGCGGCCTCGATTGTGGCGTTGAGCGCGAGCAGGTTCGTCTGATTCGCGACGAAACCAATCGTCTCGGAGAACTTTTCGACTCGCGCCGCTACCTCACGCAGCCGCCCGACTTCGGCGGCGCTCTCCTCGGTCGTGGCGCCGAGGTCGGTCAGCTGGCGCACCGCGTTCTGGGTCGCCGTGCGCACGCGGTCGGTGGTTTTTTCCATCTGTGAGCCCGCATCGCGCGTCCGATCGCCGGCGGAGGCGAGCTCGCTGGCGCTGTCCTTCAGCTGCGCCGCTTCGCGGGCGGCGGCGCTCACCAGCGTCGCGGCCTGGCCGGCGCCGTGACTGGCGCGCTGCGCGGCGGCAGCGACTTCCTCGCTGGATGCGTGAATCTCCTCGGTCGTGGCGGTCAGGGTCTGCACGTACTGCGTCGTCTGATCGGACGCGCCGGTCACCGGGCGCAACGAGCCGTCGATCGCCACCATCAGTGCGAGCTGCGGCGCCAGCAACTCCAGGAGCTCGCCGTCCGATTGCCGGTACATCGTGGGGTCGGAATGCCGGACGCTCCAGAGACCGACGAGCTGGCCGGCGTGGTAGAGCGGGATGAGCATTTCGGAGCCAGGCGTTTCGCCGCCCGGAACCACGACCTGATCGCGCGCGAGGCCATGCGCCACGAGAGGGCGATGCAGCCGCAGCGCTTCGCCGGTGAGGCCTGCGTCGGAATCGAATCGGAACGCAGCGGCTCCGGGTTGCGCTGCTGTGTCGGCGACCAGCTCCATCTGGCGGGTGCGCGGATCGTAACGGGCAAATCCCATCTGTTCCCAGGGAACGAGCTGCCGCGTCAGCTCCTGCACTCGCTGGAAGCTGTGACTCAAGGTGAGCTCGGCGGCGATGACCTGGGCGAGCCGCTGAATGAGGTGCAGCTCGTCGGCGCGCACGCCCAGCCGCAGCACGCCGAGACTGCCCCAGGTCGCGAGCACCAAGGCGCCGGTGAGCAGCGCCCGGGTTTCGACGGGGATGGTGGCGTTCACAACCGCCAGCCAACCCAGCGCTAGGGCGGCAGACACCAGATAGACGATCGATTCCCAGCGCAGCGTGAGCCGGGCGTCGACCCACGCGATTGTCTGCCCGAGGGCGAGCTCCAGATAGAACGTGCCGTTCACGATGATCGGCAACATCACGACCGTCAGCGCGACGACCCAGGCATTGTCGGCCGAGAGCGCCGCGACTCCGGTCGCGCCGCTGAGGCGCGCGTACATCAGTCCGACGAACGTCGATCCTGCCGTCAGATGCGCGGCGTTCCCCAGCGCCGCGCGCAGTGGGAGGCGGCGCATCAGCACGTCGCCCACCAGCATCGCAAAGGGCGCCACGATGGCGGCGAACGCCCAGCCGCGATCGAGAATCCCGAACAGCATGACACCGAGGACGTATGAGGAAAAGCCGTTGCCCGGAAGCGCGATGCCATAGCGGCGTGTGACGGCGGCGACGAGAACGAGCAATGCCCCCGCCAGCGGCAGGTTTTCGCCGGCCGGCACGCGGCCGCTGACGTAGGCGGTGAGCCCGGCGCCGAAACTGACGATTGCGGCGAGCGCAACCGCGACGCGGACGATCAGCGCGGGCGCCGTCGAGAATCGCGAGAGGAGCCGCATAACGCTGTGGCGCAAGGTCGGCGGCGTGGCGCGGTGTGTCAAGCACGACTATCGTTTACGACATGACCGTCACCATCGAATACTGCGTCATTTGAAACTACGAACCACGGGCCACCGGTCTGGCGGCCGAGATCCGCAGTGCGTTTCCGCATGCTGAAGTGCGGCTGATTCAGTCCTCCGGCGGCGTCTTTGAAGTCGACGTCGACGGCCGCCGCGTCTACTCCAAGAAAAGCACGAAGCGCCACGCCGAGCTGGGCGAAGTGGTGCGGTTGATTCGCGAGGGGACTGCCGGCAAGCAGTGAGGATTGCAATATCGACGGGCGGCGGCGACGCGCCAGGCCTGAATGCCGTCATCCGCGCCGTTGTGCTGAGCGCGGTGCATCGCGGCTGGGAATGCGTGGCGATCAGACGGGGGTTCGGGAGCCTGCTCGGCGAGTCCGAGTTGATGCCCCTCGGCCCCCAGGAAGTCCGCGGCATCACGCACCTTGGCGGCACGATCCTCGGAACATCGAATCGCGGCAATCCGCTCAAATGGCGCGTCCAGCGGCCGGACGGCACCTGGGAGGAGCGCGACCGCACGCAGGAGTTGCTCGATTCGTTCCGGGCGCATCGCCTCGACGCCATGGTCGCGATCGGCGGCGAGGGTACGCTCGGAATCGTGCTGCATCTCTGGAAGCGGGGCCTCCCCATCGTCGGCGTGCCCAAGACGATCGATAACGACGTCGCAGGGACCGTCACGACGTTGGGATTCGACTCCGCCGTGTCCACGGCGACCGACGCGATCGACAAACTGCACTCGACCGCGGAGAGCCATGAGCGCGTGATGGTCGTGGAGGTGATGGGCCGCTGCGCCGGCTTCATTGCCCTGAACTCCGGAATCGCCGGCTCGGCGGATGTCATCCTGATTCCCGAGATCCCGTTCGATATCGACAAGGTCTGCGACAAGATCCGGCGGCGCGAGGCCGAGGGACGGCACTTTAGCATGGTGGTGGTGGCGGAAGGTGCGGTACCGAAGGGGGGCACCGTGTCGCTGATCGATCCGGCGCACGAGCGCCTCGGCGGCGTCGCCGAAAAGGTGGCGCACTCGATCGAGCAGATGACTGGGAAAGAGACACGGTCACTGGTGCTCGGACACCTACAGCGGGGTGGCGGCCCGACGACCTTCGATCGGATGCTGGCGCTGCGCTTCGGCGCCGCTGCGGTGCGCCTGGTTGCGGAGCGTCAATTTGGGAGGATGGTGGCGTTGCAGCCGCCAAGCATCGTCGCGGTGTCGTTGGAGGAGGCGCTCGCAACTCCGCGGCGCGTGGCGCTCGATTCCGACAGCATTGCCAGTGCGAGAGACCTCGGTATCAGTTTCGGAGACTGAACAAGGACAACGTGTAACAACCGACGGACAGCCGTGCCCCTCCCCCTCAATCGCGTAACCAGTTACCACTTAATCACTTGCTGCTCTCCACCGCTCTGGCACGTCTCTTCCTTGGTCGGTCGACACCAAGGAGGAACCATGAAACGCATACTCGTCATCGTCGGACTCTTGTTTGGCCTCGCCACGGGTGTCGCACAGGCTCAAACTCGAGTCGGTGTTTCGCTGAGTTTTGGGGATCCGTACTTTGGCGGTCACGTCGTCATCGGGAGTCCCTATTACTATCGATACTCGCGCCGGTATTACTACCGCTACCATCCTGCACCATACATCGTCGTTGCTCCAGGTGTTTATCACGCACCGCGCGTGATTGTCGTGCGGCCGCACCGCGGTTACGTGCGCCGGTATCATCGCGGGCGCTGGTAGCCTCACCCCCTGTCCCCCTCTCCACGCCGTGGAGAGGGGGAACGGTGTTTTAGGGATCCCTTCTATATTCCAGTAGTGCGTATCTCCCGCGACCACTTCCTCCCCCCCGATCCGCAGGCATTCCTCGCAGCCGAGCCCTCGACTGGGAGAGTCATCGTCATCGCTCCGACACGGGCTGCCTGCGAGACGATCGAGCTGGCCCTTGGCCTGAACCTGGAGACGCTGCTCGAACGCGAGCACGGCGACGACATTCGACGACTTGCCGGATCGGGCCAGGGGTTCGGGGTCGTAGCCGGGACGGGCACCGGCAAGACGCTCGCGATCCGGAGCATGGCCGAGACGATTCTCAAGGCACCGCTGAAGGTGGGAGTCGTCAATCGTGAACGCGAGGCGACCCCCGAGACGCCGACCTGGAACGTGGTGATCATCACGACCGGAATTGCCCGCCGCTGGTTTCAGGATGGCCTGATCACCGCGCAGGACACACTCGTCGTCGATGAGATTCACCAAACCTCCGCCGAGATGGAGCTGTGCCTTGCGCTAGGGAAGCGCGCGCGCTGCCGCTTCATCTGGCTGTCTGCCACCGTGGATCCGAGCTTCTACGAGGATTATCTCGGTTCTGCAGAGGTCTTGGAGACCCGGGCGTTTGATCCCGCCAAGGCCGCCCAGGTCAACGTTCTGGCGGAGCAGCCTCTTGAGTTCCTGAACGATCGTTTCATAAAGCGTGTCATGCGCGAGCGCCGTGGGGTCGCCGTGTTCGTCCCGACGCGTGCGGAAGTCGAACAGATTGCCAAAGAGCTCGGCGACCGCTGGCCCAACCTCGCCACCGCCTTCTATCACGGTGGCGAGCCGATTCGCGTCATTCGACCTTTTCTTGACGGTTTGGTCAAACGGCCGTTTCTGCTCGCCATGACCGCCGCAGGCCAGTCCGCGCTCAACATCCGCGGGCTGGATACGGTTGTGATCTACGATGCGCGCTATACGAACGTGGTGGAGCGCGGCAAGAACGTGCTGACACGGGCATACCTGGGGGCGAACGAGATTCTTCAGATGGCCGGCCGCGTGCATGGACGGGTCCAGCACGGCGAGGTCTACATCCTGAGCGACCGCGAACTGGCGTTCGAAGATCTCCGGCCGACGGCTCCCGAGTTCCAGCTTGCCGGCGATGCGGAACGTGTAGCGATCACCTGTGCGGCCATTGGCGTCGACGCCGCCGAGCTCGACTTGCCCGTCCCGCTCGATCGTCGAGCCTATCGCGACAGCGTGGAGCTTCTGACCGAGCGAGGGCTCATAGAGCACGGCAGACTAACGACTTACGGCCGCGACGTCGAGGCGATGCCGGTGGAGCGGCCGTGGGGCGAGCTGCTCTATCACGCCGAGCCGCCACTCGTGCCGCTCGTCGCAGTCGCGTCGAACATCGATTCCCTGCATCGCATGACCCGCGAGGAGCGGCAGCTCGCCGGCCTTATCGTGCCAGGGTCCGATCATGTCACGGCATACAACGTCTATGCGGAGGCCGTGAACAAGCACGGCTATCTCGGCGAAGTGTATGGCTTGCCGCGTCACCTGTTTCGTGAAGAGGACATCGAGCGCTGGGCCGAGGAGCGTGGTGTGCTCGTAAAAGCGATCGAAGACATCGCGTTGGGAGCGGCCTCGGTGTATCGCCAGCTGGAGCTCCCACTGACGGCCAAGCTGCCGTACGGCGACCGCAAGACATTGGAGCTTTTTGCTGACCTTTTGGCCAAGATCATGCCGTTTGATCTCGTAATCGACGAGCAGACGGCGGACGGACGTGAGGCACGGGTGAGCCGGAGCTCAGTGTGCGGTAGCTGGGGCGCGATCGCCGGATCGCTGCGCTATTTCGCCGACCGGTTCGGTGTACCGCGGGCGAGCATCGAGGGAACTCAAATCCCGGAGCGCGCCATTCGACGATACGCTCGCAGGGGCAGGCCAGATGTCGTGTTCGAGCGGCAGCGCCGTCGCGAAGGGCTGATGATCGTGCGGACCGTCGACTACTTCGGGTTCACCCTCGACCGGGAAGTGGAGCCACTTCCGAGTCCCTTCCCGGATGAGCTTGCTGAATCGGCACGGCGGGCACTGAAGGACGCGTTGCTCGCCGGCGAGACCCCGCATCCTGATCAAGGGAAGGTCCGGCGGGCCTTGGAGCGCTTCGGACATTATTGGCGTCGTTCGGGCGGCCGGTTGAGCCAGGCACAGCGCGAGCACGTCGCCGAGCAAGTGGCGGCACAACTGGCGGGAGTCCGTTCCTGGGATGAGTTCATCGGGACTCGGATCCTCCTCGATCCCGAAGCGGCCATTCCCGAGGGCGAGCGGCAGCGGCTCGATGCCCTGCCCTCGTCGGTCTTTCTTTACGGTGACCGCGTCCCGGTCGAGTATGACGTCGACCAAGGAGTCGGCGTAATCCGGCTCCGGCTCAAGGAAGGGCAGGCTCGCCGGTTGCATCCCAGGGACCTGCCGACCTTCGACCGGCCGGTGCGCTTCACCGTGACTCGCGGCAAACACGAGGCGGTACGGGCGAGCTCGCTCGACGAGTTGCGACAGGGACTGCGGACGTTGGGAAGCGCGCACCGCGCGCGTGTGATGCGAGGCGGCCGCCGGCCCCGGCGCCGCTAGGACTTCTGAGTCACCTCGAGCAGCGTTAACCAAAGAGCGTCGTAAGCGTCTTTCGCATCAGCCAATGGTACGCCGGCGGCAAGTGCGATCGCCGAGCCATCGATCACAGCGTCGCGGGCGGCGTCCTCGAAGTGCGCGTTCCTGTCCGATCGGTCAATGAGGCCGGCAGCGCAAAGGCTGAGCCAGGCGCGGGCCGTTCCGTCCTCGGCTTGGCGACGCAGCTCCTCCCAACAGGCGTCCAGCGCACCTGCTCCGGGAGCACTGGCGAGGGCGCGCTCGATCGCCGCGTGGCGCGACGTGGCGATCTGGGATGCAGCCGCGCGCAGCAACCGGCCGCGTGATGCGTAGTGATAGAGGATCAGGCCTTTGACCACGCCGGCACGACGGGCGACGGCCTCGAGGGTAAAGCCTTCGACGCCTCCGCGCTGCAGGGTCTGCACGGCGGCCGCGAGGATGCTGGAGCGGGTGGAGGTGGCGTCCTTGGGCACGTTCTTGTTCCAACGGTCAATAGTGGGAGTCAGCAAGAAGGACGCAAGCCGAAACAAACCAGCAACCTTTTGACCTATGAGCGAGTCTCATCTTGACACGAATCTAACAGCCCCCGTCGTTCGCATGAAACCTTGAAGCTGCAAGTTTTGTATGAGGATAACCGACCAATGATCGACAAACCTGTGAGCCCTGCGGGTACCCTGCCCGCCACTTTTTCCCCGCTCGTGCGCGCCGTCATCGATTCGGTGAATGAGGGCGTCGTCATCTTCGATCAGCAGGGCCGCGTGTTGTACGCCAATACGTCGGCTCGACGGGTGATCGACGGGCAAAACGGCGATGTCCGGAATCGGCTCCAGAGTCTCGGCGCCCGGTTCGCTCCCCTCAAGAACGGCACCCAGAATCTCGGCGAAGCAGCGATCCTCCCCCCGACCGGTGCACTCACGCTCGCTGAACGCGAGCGCCAGGCCATCGCCGACACGCTGCAAGACACGAGCGGCAAACTCGCTGAGACCGCGCGGCGGCTCGGCATCAGCCGCACGACGCTGTGGAGACGCCTCAAGTCCTACGGGATGGACGGCTTTCGCGCCTCTCCCTAGGCTCCTAGCTTCTCCGGGGGATGCCCTCCCCCGACTCCGCGCCGCAGCCGTTCGTCATTGAGGAATATGTCCGCTGGTCGGACGTAGACTTCGCCGGCATCATTTTCTACGGCTCGTACGTGCGCCTGTTCGAGATCGCCGAGACCGAAATGTTTCGACACTGCGGACTCGCATACGCCAGGATGTTCGACGAGTACGACATCTTTCTCCCGCGCAAAGCAGTACACAGCGAGTTCTACTGGCCGGCCCGCCTGGATGATCGCTTACGCATCGCCGCGTACGTGGGCAAGGTCGGCACAAAATCTCTGACGCTTCATTTCGATGTCTTGCGGCCCCCCCCCGACGTGTCCGCGCTCGGTGCGGCGGGATGGATGGTGCTGGTGTGCGTCGACCGAAAGCGACTGAAGCCCACGCCGCTGCCGGCGGGTTTGATCGGATCTCTCGCGCCGCACACGCTCAGTTCCGAAGCCGCGCGCAAGTTTCTCGGAGTCGCACCATCGCCTCGCTGAGAGTCGTCCCTGCCCTGCTGGTGCTGATGACTGGCTGCCATGGACCTGACCAGCCCCCGAGCCTGGATGTGATTGTCGCATTTTCGCCCAGAGACACCGTCCGCTTCTCGCTGCCGGCGAGGACTCATCGCTGTACCGATGGTCGAACGATTCTGCTCGAAGGCGTGATTCCCGAGGGGAACGGCGTGCTCGTCCGGCTGCATTTCCCCGACAGCCTCGTGACTGCAAGATATCCGGTCGTCGTACCTGACGACCCGACAACACCCGGGGCAGTGGTAGCAGTGCGCTATCTGCTGCGCGAGACGCCGCACGCGTTCTTCTTCGACAGCGGCTCGGTCCAGGTCCGTCGGGAACGGACCAAGATCAGCGGCCGAGCCGACGGGACCGGAGTCGAGAGCGGCATTCGGACCCGGACGCACCTCGAGTATCACGACGTGTCGCTCCCCACGCGCACCGACACGGTGCCGTGCAATTTCCAGCCGTGACGACATCCGGCGACGTACGCGTCGGCTTCATTGGATCAGGATTTGCCCGCCGCGTGCAGCTGCCGGCGCTCGCGCTCGTGCCTGGATCCAGACCCACAGCCGTCGCCAGCGGCCACCGCGCGAATGCGGAGGCTGTAGCTCGGGAGTTCGGACTCCCACACGTCTTTACGGACGGAACGGACCTGGCCCGCTCCCCGGACGTCGATCTCGTGATCGTCTCGTCGACACCCGACACGCACGCCCGATATGCGATCGCGGCACTGGAAGCCGGGAAGCATGTCCTCTGCGAAAAGCCAATGGCCATCGATGCCTTCGAGGCCGCGCAGATGGTGACAGCGTCCGGACAGCATCCCGACAGGCTCGCCTGGATTGACCACGAACTGCGCTATGAGCCCAACCGGCGGCGCGCCCGTGAGCTGATTCGATCCAACGCGATAGGCGAACTGCGACATGTGGAGCTGTCGCTGAAGCCCTACCTGCGCGGGGATGGCCGGCCGCAGGCTTCCGATGCACCGTGGAGTTGGTGGTTCGACGCGTCTCGCGGCGGCGGCATCCTCGGCGCGGTCGGGTCGCACCTCATCGACCTGTTCCGGTTCTGGAGCGGTGGTGAGATCACGTACGTCGCTGGACTGGTTGAGACGTTCGTCAAGGAACGCAGGGATGAAACCGGTGCGACGCGTCCCGTGACCGCGGATGACTTCGCGAGCTGCGTGCTCCAAACCGCAAACGACGCCGTTGCCACGATCACGTTGAGCACCGTCGCGCACCACGGTCCGGGCCATCTCGGGCAGGTGACGGGCAGCGAGGGAACGCTGTTGCTCAGCGGCGAGACGCGCCTGGAACTGGCGAAGCCCGGCGGTCCGCTGGAAGACATCTCAGCCCCGGACGACCTCTGGGAGAAGACCAAGCCCAACAACATGTGGCACCGTTCGTTCGTGCGGTTGATGCGGGAGATGGTTCACGTGATCCGCGGCGGTACGCCGCAAGGCGAACCCGCCACGTTCCGCGATGGCTGGCAGGTGCAGCGTGTGCTCGACGCGATCCGCGGCGGGCGCGGTGTCCGGTTAGATTGAGGCCGTGGAACAGACCTATTTCCGCAAAGGATTCGGCCTCAAGGGCGCGATCGAGGGCGCACTCACCGCCGATTACCACAGCCGCGTCGTCGATCTCATTCGCGAGTCGGGATACGCGCTCGAGGTCGGCGACCTGACGTTCCGGCTCGCCCGCGAGTTCGGATTCTGTTACGGCGTGGACCGCGCAGTCGAGTACGCGTACGAAACGCGCACCAAGTTCCCCGACAAGCGCACCTTCCTGGTCGGGGAGATCATTCACAACCCGCACGTCAATCAGAAGCTCGCCGCGATGGGGGTCGAGTTCTTGCACCGGCCCGACGGGCGGGATGGCGAGTTCGACTTCAGCGCGGTGAACGCCGGCGACGTCGTGATCCTCCCGGCATTCGGCGTCACGGTGCGGGACTTCGAGCGGCTGCGCGCCATCGGCTGCGTGCTCGTCGACACCACGTGCGGTTCGGTGCTGAACGTCTGGAAACGGGTCGAGGTGTACGCGCGCGACGGCTTCACCGCCTTGATCCACGGCAAGGATTACCACGAGGAGACGAAGGCCACGTCGAGCCAGGTCAACAAGTATCCGGGCGGCAAGTATCTCGTGGTTCGTGACATGAGCGAGGCTCGCGTGGTATGCGACTATATCGAGGGAGCTGGGAGCAGGGAGCAGTTCTTACAGCACTTCGAGGGCAAGATGACGCCGAACTTCGATCCCGACCGCGATCTACAGCGGGTCGGCGTCGCGAATCAGACCACGATGCTCTCGGGAGAGTCGCTCGCCATCGCCGGCGAAGTGGGGAAGAGCATGGCTCGACGCTGGGGCGCTGAGGCGCTCGGCGAGCATTTCCGCACATTCGACACGATCTGTTCAGCCACGCAGGAACGGCAGGATGCCGTGCTCAAACTGATCGCCGAGCCGCTCGATTTGATGGTGGTGATCGGCGGCTACAACTCGAGCAATACCACCCACCTCGCGGCCATCTGCAGCGACAAGGTGACGACCTACCACATCGAGGATGCGGCGTGCATCGACGTGGAGGACGGGAGCATTCGCCATCGGCCGGTGGGTCTGCACGCGACCGAGGAGCGGCACGAGCACTGGCTGCCGGAAGGCCGCTTGACGATCGGCATCACTGCAGGGGCATCGACTCCCAACAACAAGATCGGGGAGACGATCGAGCGTATCGCCGCCCTTCGCGGGTAACAGGTTTTCGGGTACATTTCGGGTCCTATGCCGCTGTCGCGTTTCCATCCGGTCATCGAACGCTGGTTCGCCAATCGCTTCGCGGAGCCAACGGAGCCCCAAAAGCGTGCTTGGCCCGTCATCCAGGAAGGCGGGGACGTGCTCATCGCGGCGCCGACCGGCTCCGGCAAGACGTTCGCGGCTTTCCTTTCTGCTATCGACGGGTTGGTGCGGCAGGGACTGAACGGCGAGCTGCGCGATGAGATGCAGGTCGTCTATATCTCGCCGCTCAAGGCGCTGTCGAACGACGTCCAAAAGAACCTCTCCGAGCCGCTGGCTGAGATTCGCGCGACGTTGGCGGAGCAGGGGCTGCCTGACGCCCGTGTCCGGACGCTCGTCCGCACCGGCGACACGCCGCAGTCGGAGCGGCAGGCGATGCTCAGTCGCCCACCCCACATCCTCGTCACGACGCCGGAATCGCTCTACCTCATCCTCACGTCCGAACGCGCCCGCGAGATGCTGCGGTCGGTGCGGACTGTGATCGTCGACGAGATCCACGCGGTGGCGCGCGACAAGCGCGGCAGCCACCTCGCGCTGTCTCTCGCGCGACTGGACGCGCTCATCGGGAAACGGCCCCAGCGAATCGGCTTGTCGGCCACCCAACGGCCGATCGAAGAGATCGCGCAGTTCCTCGTCGGAACCGGTCAGCCGCTGCCGACGATCGTCGACGCCGGCCATATCCGGACCCTCGATCTGGCGCTCGAGATTCCATCGTCGCCGCTCGAGGCCGTGATGTCGGCGGAAGTGTGGGAAGAGGTCAACACCAGCATCGCCGAGCTGATTTCGCAGCACCGCACGACGCTGGTGTTCGTGAACACCCGCCGGCTGTGCGAGCGCCTCACAATGCATCTCTCCGAGCGGCTCGGCGCCGATCGCGTCACGAGCCATCACGGCAGCCTGTCGCGAGAAAAACGACTGGAGGCAGAGGAGCGGCTGAAGCGGGGCGAGCTGCAGGCGCTGGTGGCCACCGCATCGCTCGAGCTGGGAATCGACATCGGCAGCGTCGATCTGGTCATCCAGGTGGGGTCCACTCGATCGATCGCCACGCTGTTGCAGCGCGTGGGGCGGGCAGGGCATCGCCTGGGCGCGATTCCCAAAGGGCGGGTATTTCCGCTGTCACGGGATGAGCTGATCGAATGTTCCGCCATGCTCCGCGCCACGCGCGAAGGCCGGCTCGATCGTCTGATCATCCCCGACAAGCCGCTCGACATTCTGGCCCAGCAGATCGTGGCAGCCGCGGCGGGGGAAGAGTGGGACGAAAGCGTCCTCTACGAGCGCGTGCGCTCGGCGTACCCGTACCGAGATCTCTCGCGGGCGGAGTTCGACGCCGTGGTGCAGATGCTGGCCGAAGGATTCACGACCCGCCGCGGGCGGCGCAGCGCACACATCCATTACGACGGCATCAACAAGAAGCTCACGGGCCGCCGGGGGGCGCGCATCGCCGCGATCACCTCGGGCGGCGCCATCCCGGATCTCGGCGACTATCGCGTGATCCTCGAGCCGACCGAAACCTTCGTCGGCACGCTGAACGAGGATTTCGCGATCGAGAGTACGCCCGGGGATATTTTCCAGCTCGGCAACATGTCGTACCAGGTCCTCAAGGTGGAGTCTGGTCAGGTGCGCGTGGCGGACGCCAAAGGCCAGCCCCCGACGCTCCCGTTCTGGCTCGGCGAGGCGCCCGGCCGCACCAACGAGCTGTCGGAGGAAGTCTCCAGGCTGCGCCAGGACGTGGCTGATCGCCTGGACGATCAGCCGGCCGCGATTCAGTGGCTGGTGGACACCATCGGTCTGACCGAGCCCGGCGCGCGTCTGATCGTCGAATACCTCGCGGCGACGCGCGTGGTTCTTGGCACCATCCCCACCCAGAAGTGCCTGGTGCTCGAACGGTTCTTCGACGAGGCAGGCGGCATGCAGCTGGTGCTGCACGCGCCGTTCGGCAGCCGAATCAACCGCGCCTGGGGATTGGCGCTGCGCAAGCGCTTCTGCCGCAGCTTCAACTTCGAGCTGCAGGCTGCGGCGACCGAAGACGCAATCATCTTGTCGCTCGGACCACAGCACAGTTTCCCGCTCGAGGACGTCTTCCAGTACCTGAAGCCCGCGACCGCGGAGCACCTGCTGGTGCAGGCGATGCTCGACGCGCCGGTCTTCGGAACGCGCTGGCGCTGGAACGCGACGCGCGCGCTCGCGGTGCTGCGGTTCCGAGGCGGCCGGAAAGTCCCCACACCTTTGCAGCGCATGGAGGCTGAGGACCTGGTCGCGGCCGTATTCCCCGATCAGCTCGCGTGTCCCGAGAACCTGGTCGGTGACCGGGAGATTCCCGATCACCCGCTAGTAAATCAGACGATCGCCGACTGCCTGCTAGAGGCGATGGACTTCCCGGGGCTGAAGCGCGTGCTCGAAGGCATGGACGCTGGGCAGCTCACGCTCATCGCGCGCGACACGACCGAGCCATCGCCGCTGTGCCATGAAGTGCTGAACGCCCGGCCCTACGCGTTCCTCGACGACGCACCGCTCGAGGAGCGCCGTACGCAAGCGGTGATTACCCGCCGGGGTCTCGACGTGAAGACGGCCGACGAATTCGGCAAGCTCGACCAGTCCGCCATCGACCTCGTGCGTGAGCAGGCCTGGCCCGATCCCGAAACCGGCGACGAGCTGCACGATGCGCTGCTCATCATGGGCGCGGTGCCAAGCGCAGAGGCGGGAACGCACGCGTCCTGGAAGGACAAGTACGACAGTCTGGTCGGCGCCGGACGCGTGACGACGGTGGACGGGCGGTTGTGGGTCGCGACGGAGCGCCTGCCGATGGTGCAGGCAGCATTCCCGGGCGCGCTCAACGAGCCGGCCGTCACGCCTCCCGAGCGTGAGCTGGCAAAGACTTGGAATCGAGAGGACGCGATTCGGGAGCTGGTGCGTGGGCGGCTGGAGGTGGTCGGTCCGACGACAGCCGCAGATCTCGCCGATGCCCTTGGATTGCCGCAGGTCGATATCGAGATCGCCCTTGGCGCACTAGAGCACGAAGGTTTCGCGCTGCGCGGGCGCTTCTCGGCTGGTATCGAGGGCACGGAGTGGTGCGAGCGGCGGCTCTTGGCGCGGATCCATCGCTACACGCTCGACCGGTTGCGCAAGGAGATCGAGCCCGTCGCTGCTGCCGATTTTCTACGCTTCCTCTTCAAGTGGCAACGGCTCGCCACCGGATCGCGCGCGGAAGGGCCGGAGGGTTTGGCTGCTGTTCTCGACCTGCTCGACGGTTACGAGGTGGCGGCCGGCGCGTGGGAGTCCGAGGTCCTACCGGCGCGGCTCACCGATTACGATCCGCTCTGGCTCGACGGGTTGTGTCTGTCAGGCGAGATCGCGTGGGGACGGCTCACGGCGACGCGGAATGCGGAAGTCGGAACGCGGAACAGAAAAGTTGGCCCCGTGAAGAGCACGCCCATCGCACTGTTCCGGCGCGAGCGAGGCGAGGTCTGGCGAGCTGGCAACCCGGACGTCGATCCCACGGCTCTCCCGCTCTCTTCCACCGGCAAGGCGTTGCTCACGGCGTTCGAGTCGCGCGGCGCGCTGTTCTTCGGCGATCTCGTCAACGCCACGGGATTGCTGCGGACCGAAGTCGAGAAGGGTCTGGCCGAGCTGGTTGCTTGGGGGCTCGTGTCGTCGGACAGCTTCGCCGGGCTGCGTGCCCTGCTCGTGCCGTCCGATCGCCGCCGGCCGCTCGGTGGCGGGTATCGGCGCCGCGGCCGAATCGCGCCGTTCGGGGTCGAGACGGCGGGCCGGTGGGCTCGTACGCACGCCAAGCCCCCGATTGCCGACGAGCAGGTCGCCGAGGCGGTTGCCTGGCAGCTGCTGCGCCGCTATGGCGTGGTGTTCCGGCGACTCGTGCAGCGCGAAACGCTGCTCGCGCCCTGGCGCGAGATTCTACGCGTCTATCGGCGGCTCGAGGCACGGGGCGAAATCCGCGGCGGCCGGTTCGTCGGCGGGTTCTCGGGTGAGCAGTACGCGCTGCCGGAAGCGATTGGCCTGCTTCGGAGCACGCGCAGAGAGCAAGAGGAAGGAGAGTTGGTCGCCGTCAGTGGCGCAGATCCGTTGAACCTGGTCGGTATCCTCACGCCGGGCGAAGCGGTCCCCGCGCTCACCACCAACCGCATCCTCTACCGCGACGGTGTGCCGGCCGTGGTGAAAGAAGGAGAAGGGAAGGGCGAGCGGTTCCTGGTGGACGTTCCGGCCGAAGAACGCGACATACTCCGCGGCGCACTGCTGCGGCGGCGGCCCGCACCGCTGGTCCGCACCTACCTCGGGAAGACTAAAGCGGCAGGCTAGGGGTCAATAGGCCGCAAACGTGATCGCCTGACGAATGGTCACGCGCGCCGGCCGGCCGTGCACCCGGGCAGGGCGGTACACCGCGGCCTCGACGACGCGCTTCGACTCCGCGTCGAACACAGGATTCGGCGTCTGCACGACTTTCACGGTCGCCGGCAGCACGCGGCCGGTCGTATCGAGCGTCGCTTCTACGACGACGGTCCCGCCGATGCGCAGTGCCTGCATTTCGGGCGCGTAGCGGATCGGCGGATGTGTCAGGAGCGCCGGCGGCTCGTCCACGGTACCGACCACAATGGGCGACTCCAAGGGCACCGCACGGCGGCTGATGCGGATCGAATCGGCGAGACGCTTGAGGAAGGGCGCGAGGTCTGTCCCTCGCGCGATGAGATCGCGGTAGCCTGTGATTCCTGCATCGAAGGACACGGCGGCCAGACTGTCGCGTCCCTTCATTTGCCACGCCATCCCCCGGACGAGCAGCGCGTAGACACGCTCGCCCGCGGTCGTTTGGTTGGTGCTGTCCAGTGCCTGCTCGGTCAGTGTCAACGCGCTGTCGGGCCGATGCGCGCGCAACTGCTCGCGCGCCGACGTAATCAGCCGGGTGGGACTCTCGGGCGTGGGCGGGTGAAGGTCGAATCCCAGGGTCACCTGGCTGCGCACGGCCTGGCCCTTGCGTCGCGCGGGCGAGAACTGTGCAGCCATCATCATCTGCTGTAACGGCTCGTCGAACGCGGGATCCGGTGACTCGAGCACGATCAATCCGAACCCCTCCGCCTCACCGAGGGTGTCGATGACGGCGCGTACGAGCGCATGCCCGGCTACGCGACGGCGCAGCATGTCGGGGGGATACGCGAGTTTGGGACCCGACACCCACGCCGCGCGCTGGTCGACCTCACTGTCGGGGTAGACTCTGAACCGACGTACTTCCGATTCGAACACGTCGGCGAGTCCCGGTGCGATTTGATCCAGACCATTCACGCGAAGCGCCGAATACAAGACAAGCGCCGAGTGGAAATTCACTCGGGCGAGACTATCGCTGCCGCGCATGTGTTCGAGAATCGCGCGCCACACAAACACGTGGACTGTGTCCATCAGGTACGCCGCGGCCTCGAGTGCGTGGCTAAGCGCGGTGTCGGCTTCGTCGAACTGACGCGCGGCAATGTGCGCGTGAGCAGTCGTTATGAGTGCGTCGGTACGACCCTGCGCAGCAAGCGCGGGAGCAGGAAGTACAAGCGCGGCGATCAGCAGGAGACGGCGCAACACGGTATCGACTACGCTGCTCAGACGGTCCCGGCGGCGTCAACCCCCGCCGATCAATGCGTCATGATGAAGCGTGCTACCACCTGGTTGTAGTACGACGGGTTGCCGGCGTGCGGCGGATGACCCGCGCCGGGAATGGTGACGGTCGTGTCGCTCTGCAGGCACCGGGCCAGCTCGTCGCTGATGAGCTGGAACATGCGGGGGCTGCGCTCGCCCCTGACCAGGAGGACCGGCGTCGTCATTCTGCCCAGCTCAGCGCACGTGACGGGCGGCAGATATTGCCCCCGCTCGGCGAGCATTTCTCGCCGCAGCTCGAACGCGTGCGCCAACATGTCGGCACGGACGCCTGCCGGGAGCTTACCGAACGCCCCGCGCCCCGCCCCCGCATCGAAGAACAACCGGATCCCGGCGACGGAGTCTCCGTGCGCAAATGCGGCGCGCGCCGGATCGAGACTATACGTGTAGAAAGCGCGCCGCGCGGAGTCTCCCGCCTCAGACGCGGTGAGAAGCGGGAAGATCGGAGGCTCGGCCAGGACGAGCGAACGCACGAGCTGTGGATGGTCGAGCGCCAGCGCGAGAGCAGTGTAAGCGCCGTACCCCGAACCCACGACATGTGCCGGCGCGATGTCCAGCGTCAGCAGCATCGCCGCCAAATCTTCGGCATGCAGTTTGGGCGAATAGGTCTGGTGGTCGTCCACCTGAGGATTGGGCGGATGATAGCGGCGGCTGTAGACGAGGACACGATAAATTTGCGCGAACTGCGTCTCTTGTCCGTTCCACGACCGCAAATCCCCCAACGAGCCGTGGACGAATACCACGGGGGCAGCCCCGCTGTCGCCGATGAGGCGGTAGGTAAGCCGGGTGCCGTTGAACGCCGAGGCGTGGAGCGTACGATCGAACGTGCGGAGCGGGGGACCCGGCGGTCCTGCTGGTCCGGTTTTCTCCGGGGCCGGGTTTCCACCGCAGGCGACGAGGAGTAGACAGACCACCAGGATTCGCATGTCTACAGGATTACGCCCCGAGTGCGGAAATGCCACTAGCTGATCAGCCAGGCTGCCGCCGCGGCGACTTTCTGCTCGGCCGCCAGCGGCGCAGGGCCTCGCGCTCGAGTACCACGCGAACGCGCAGACCGCAGTGCTCCAGGCTATCGACGAGCACGGTGCGGAACAGCCGGCCTTCGGACGCGTGCGCGCGCATTTGCGATCAGCACCGCGGCGGCCCACCCGGACTTCACGTGAAAGCCAAGGGTCATCCCCAATCCTTGGAACCAGGTGCGACGCGACGCATGGCGCGCAGGAACGTAAATGCGTGCGGCGTGGGACGTATGGCGTCGCCTTTTCTGATGTCCGTCTGCAATCCCACCACCTCTTCCGCCAAAACATTCACAGTCCCATCATCCTTGGCGAGTTTGCCACGCACCAGGACGAACGCCTCGCCGCGGACCGCCGCCCGACACCGATCATAGACATCGGGCCGCACGATCACGTTCGTCATTCCCGTTTCGTCTTCGACCAACATGAAGACGATCCCTTTGGCGGTCTCCGGCCGCTGGCGAGCCACGACCAGACCCGCCACCTGACATTTTATGCCGGCCTGCAGTTTCTCCAGATCGCGATTGAGCGTCAGGTCAGCAGGTAAGGCATTACGCACCAGCGACAAAGGGTGCCCGCTGGCCGAGAAGCCGAGGGTCGCATACTCGGCCAGGAGGCGCTCGTGAGCGGCCAGTCCGCCGAATGCCAGCTGCTCATGGGGATGGTTCAGCGCGAGCTCGAGCTGGCGCCGGCCGCGGCCCTCGCCCGATTTGGAAGCTTTGGGGGGGAGCCAGAGGCCGACCTGCCATAGCAATTCGCGTCTGGTCAGGCCGAATCCGTCGCAGCCGCCAACCCACATGAGGGCTTCGATGGCGGTGCGTTTGAGCTTCGGCGGCGCGCGCCGGATGAAATCGCCGACGCTCTTGAACGGGCCGTTCCTCTCCCGTTCCTCCACGGTCGCGGTCGCCGTTTCTTCACTCCAGTGACGCACGAAGCCCAGTCCGATTCGCACGAACTTGGTTTCGACCGTGCACCAGACATCGCTCACGTTGATATCGGGCAAGCGCATCTCGATGCCGTGGCGCATCGCATCGCGGCCCAGCGCGTCGATCGAGTAGAAGCCCATCGGCTGATTGTTGAAGAGCGCGACGTAGTACTCGACGGGGTGGTAGTGCCTAAGCCAGGCAGACTGATACGCGAGCAGTCCGAACGCGGCGGCATGCGACTTGGGGAATCCGAACTCGCTGAAGGCAATCACCTGACCGAACACCTTCTCGGCCGTGGCTTCGGGGACGCCGCGCGCGAGGGCGCCGGCGCGGAACTCCTCCCAGAACCCGGCCATCAGATCGTGCGAACGGCGGCGGCTCATCGCGCGCCGCAGCGCTTCGGCCTGTCCCGTCGTGAATCCGGCGAGCGCCTGGCAGACTTGCAGCACCTGATCCTGATAGAGGATGACGCCGAGTGTCTCGGCGAGGCATTCGCGCAGCAGGGGATGGTCGGCCGGCGGCTCGTAGGGCTTGCCGGCGGCGTGCGCGCGGCGCTGCTCTTCGCGCCGGCGCACATACGGATTCACCGCCCCACCGACGATCGGGCCCGGCCGCACGATCGCGACTTCGACGGCGAGGTCTTCGAGATTGCGCGGGCGGCTCCGGCGGATCATCTGGATCTGTGCACGGCTCTCGATCTGGAAGAGGCCGATCGTGTCGCCGGCGCAGATGCGGTCGTAGATCGCGGGATCCTCGAAGTCGATACGCGAGAGGTCGGGTGGCGGCCCCCCCCCGGGGCGGCGCGCGATCAGCTCGACGCATTCCTCGACGAGCGACAGCATGCCGAGTGCGAGGAAATCGATTTTGATGAAGCGCGCGTCGTCGCAAGAATCCTTGTCCCACTGGCAGACGACGCGGTCCTCCATCGCGGCACGCTCGAGCGGGACGAGCTCGATGAGCGGGCGTGACGAGATGATCATCCCACCCGGGTGTTGCGAAACATGGCGGGGCAGACCACGAATTTCCTGTGCGAGCTGGCACAGCTCCTTCCAGAGCGGCGCATCTTTGCGCCCGGCAAACCCGGGAAGGTGTTCCAGCTCGTCAGACAGTCCGTCCGACCGTCCGTCCGCCAGTTTGGCGACCAGCTCGATTTCGCCGAGCGGCAAGTCGAGCGCCTTGCCGATCTCGCGCACAGCAGAGCGCAGCCGATAGGTCGGGAACGAGCACACCAATCCCGCGTGCTCGGCGCCGTAGCGCGTGTACACACGGCGGATCAGCTCCTCGCGGATCTCGCGCGGGAAATCGAGATCGATGTCGGGCACCGATGCGAGCGACTCGTTCAGGAACCGGCCGAGGAAGAGCTTGTTGGCGATCGGATCGATGTGGGACAGGCCGAGGAGATAGCAGACGATCGAGGAGACCGATGAGCCGCGTCCGCGGCCGGGCAACAAGTTGCCGGTGGCACGGCGGGAGCCGCGCCGGATCTCCGCTGCGACGTCGCGCGCGAGCTCGAAGAGGTCGTGATAAACGAGAAAGAAGCCGCTGAGCTTGTGATGCTCGATGAGCCGCAATTCTTCGTCGAGCCGGCGCACGGCCTGGGCGTGATAGAGGGAGCCCGGCGGGTAGCGCTCCTGCATCCGAGTGGTGCACAGCTCGGCCAACGCCTGTGGGGCGGGGGCACGACCCGATCCGCGGAAGTCGGGGAAGGAGTAGCCGAGGTCGCGCGTCAGATCGAAGGCTTTACAGCGCTCCGCGAGAGCCAATGTAGTGGCGACAGCATCCGGACAGTCATCGAACAGCGCCACGACTTCTTCCAGTGGTCGCAAGTAAAATTCGCTGTTGGGATTCCGCACCCGGTGCGAGCCATCGAGCGTCGTGCGATGCCGGATGGCGACCATGACGTCATGCAGCCGGTGCAGCTCGCGCGTGTGGTAGAACACGTTGCCCGTCGGCACGACGGCAAGCTGCACGTCATTCGCGATATCCAGCAGTGCCCGCGACACGGCGAGATCGCCACGCACACGGTTGCGCTGAATCTCCACGAAAAACCGCTCCCTCCCGAAGACGGCCTTGCAGTGCTCCGCGAGATTGCGAGCAGCACAGAGCCCCTGCGTCTCGAGGGTTCGCGGCAGCAGTCCGTCGCGGCGCGATCCTGAGAGAATGATCAGCCCCTCCTGACGCGCTGCGATTGCCGTCAACGGCAGCCGCGGGTCGAGACGCTCGGCCCCGAGATGCGCTTCCGTGAGCAACCGGCAGAGATTCGTGTACCCGGGCGCGGTCTCAGCGAGCAAAATCAGATGGCTGCCGTCTGAGAGCGTGACCTCCGCGCCGGTGATCGCCTGTAAGCCGAGGGGCTGCGCGGCGTGCGCGAACGCGAGCGAGCCGTAGACGCCGTTGCGGTCGGTGAGTGCCAGCGCGGGATAGCCGTAGCGGTGTGCTGCGCCGAGGAGCTCGTCGGGCGGCGAAGCCCCGTCGAGAAACGAAAATGCGGAGTGACAGTGGAGCTCGGCGTAGGCGGTCAAGAAGCAAATGCGGCGGTCGGGGCGGTCAGGCGGTCTGCATGAACCATTCATGGGTCACGATATCCTCAAAGAGAACCACACGAGAACCACCTTCCAGTATCACTGCGAAATACCGCCGCGAAATGAGCTTTCTCCACCATTCATCATCAATTCTCCACATCTCGAGGACAGTCTCGACGACCGCCGCCGTTTCTTCTTGACCGTCAGACCGCCGCAGTTGTCTCTTGACCGCCGCCGGTTGTCCGTCAGCATTCAACTCCACCGCAACCGGCTGCGGCTCATTTACGGCTCGTAGTCGATCAGTGCGTAGCGGCGTTCGGGAAGACGTGACCATGGCTGTACCTCGACGATGTGATAAAGAGGAGAACGCTTCACGCGCATGCGGATCTCACGTGCGGCGCTTTGCAGTGCGCGCTGTTGTCCCGCGCGCGCGGCTGCCTGCGCATCGCGCGCGAACAGCTGCAGCTCGCTGGTCCCGGGGGCGAAGGCGGTGAACTCGAGCACGAGTCGCTCGACGGCTCCCGTCGGCGGCGACTGCTCGAGCCGGGTCTTGAGCGGCGCGGCGATGCGCACGGCATCCGCGGTCGGGTCCTTGAGCAGGATCGCGGCGAGCCAGGAGCTCGAGCCTTCGAGATCCGCACGCAGTCGGACCGCGTGCACGCGCCAGCCGATGCGGCGTGGATGTTTGAGCGCACGCGCGATCAGCTGATCGAGTGCGTGCGCGAGCAGCTCGCGCTCACCCACCGGCGTGAAGAATGTGAGCGCGGCCACGATCGGCTCGGGCGCGATGCGTCCTTCGACGGGCTCCGCGATGCGGCCGGCGGCCAGTCGCCATAATCGTCTTCCCATGGCGCCGAACTGCGCGGTGACCGCTTCTTCAGGGAGCGCCGCGAGTGCGCCGAGTGTGCGGATGCCGAGTTGGCGGAGACGGCGGTGCGTGTCGGCGTCGAGCGGAAGAACGGAGATGGGCTGTGAAGCGAGAAATGCTTTCTCGCCACCCAATGGCACGATGACCGCGTCGTCTGGTTTTGATCGTGTCGCAGCAACCCATGCAACGAACTTTCCAAGTCCATAACCCAGGCGGACCGTCCGGCCGTCCGACTGTCCGACCGTCAGACGAATCGCGTCAATGATCTTCTGCGGTTCGCCGAAGATTCCTTCCAAACCATCAGTCCCCACAAAGGCCAGTCCGAGCTCGGCCGGTTCGACAACCGGACTCACTTCGTTCAACGCCGCGAGCACGCGGGCGAAGCAGTCGTCGTAGTGGACGGGGTCTGGTTCGATGAGCCGCAGCGTGGGGCAGAGACCGATCGCCTGGCTGACGGTCATCCCCGGCTTCACGCCCGCATGGCGGGCGAGTGGGGAGATCTGCCAGAGCTTGCGGGTAGTGTCGGGCGCGAGCAGCGCCGTGGGGTAGGCGGCCAGACTCTCATGACGGGCCTCTTCACAACGGAGTGGGAAGAGGGGGATCCACACGCAGGCGGCGAGCGAGCTCGTAGACGATCGTGACATTGACAAAAGCCCCAAGGGGACCCGAATATATCCCGAATATCACTCCACTCGCAAGCGCTTCCGGAAGAGTAAACTTTGGGGATGACTCAAGCGGATCTCTTTGGGCCTGAAGCACTTCCGACGCCAAGCCCGGACGTCGTGGAACTCGCCCAGCGAGTCCCAGCGAATATCCGATTTGGGACGTCGACCTGGACGTATGACGGCTGGTTTGGCGACGTCTACCGCCGGCGCTATCGAGGCCCCCAGCCCGCCAGCCGGCTCGAGGAATACGCGCGGTATCCGCTGTTCCGCACCGTGGGCATCGACAGCGCGTTCTACGATCCGCCGTCCGAAGACGAGCTGGCGTCATACGCGCGCGCGTTGCCGCCCGGCTTTCCCTGCGTCAGCAAGGTGTGGGATCGGATTACCGCCAAGCGACTCGGCCAGGATGCTCCACAGCCGGGTCTGGCCGGGATGCGGAATCCCGATTTTCTGAACGCCGCGCTGTTCAAGGACAGCGTGCTCGGTCCCTACAGCCGTGTGTTCCGCGATCACGCCGGGTGTTTCGTGTTCGAGTTCCAGGCGATGCGCGGCAAAGATCTGCCCGATCCGCTGCAATGGGCCGATCAGCTCGACGATTTCTTGCAGGGGTTACCGCGCGATTTTCGCTATGCGGTCGAGCTGCGCAATCCCGAGCTGCTGACCGGGGTTCACGGTGACGTGCTGAAGCGGCACGGTGTGGCGCACGTGTTCAACTCGTGGACGGAGATGGCGCCGATCGGCGAGCAGGTCGAGTTGGGGTGGACGTTTTCGGCGAGCTTCACCGTGGCGCGCGCGTTGCTCAAGCCGGGCCGCCGCTACAGCGACGCGGTGAAGCAGTTCCAGCCGTACGATCGCGTGCAGGAGCCGTTGCCTGATTTACGTCACGATCTCGTGCGTCTGGTGAGCGAGGCGCACCGGCGGCGCGTCGAGGCGTTCATTCTCGCGAACAACCGTGCCGAGGGAAACGCGCCGGGGACGATCCGGGCCGTCGCACGGATGTGGGCGGAGTCGGAGGGGCTGGCGCCGCCGCGGCAATAATTGTAGTAGTGAAGCGTAGCTGTCACGAGGTTCGCATGCAGGCCGCGCGGTTCGCTTCGCCGCTCGTCGTTTCGCTCGCTGTCATCTCCGCGTGTAGCGACGACGTCAGTACGCCGTTAGCCGCGTCGTGGCTCGAATGGGCGGATTCGGTCACCGCTGGCGTGTCGTTCGGCGTCCGCGTGTCCGGGCTGATGAGCGAGACTCCCACCTCACTGCGCATCCACGTCAATGTCGATCGCGATACCATCACGATCGAGCCGTATTCTGTGGAGCGGCCCTGCCGTCACACTTGCCCGGACGTCTTGCGCGGATTCGATACGCTGGTGTGGGTGCCCGTGATCGCCGCGACCACGCCGCGGACTGTGGTGATCCGCGCCACGAGTCCATTGGAACCGCTCCAAACGCCGTGGCCGCTGCGCACGTTCGGGACGATCACGGTTTCGGTTGACACGCCGGTGGTGCCGCACATGCGCTCGGTCGGCATGGCGTCCGGCTCCGGCGACACGGCGGGGTGCTATCTGGTGAGGCCTCTATCGGCCGCCCCCGTGTACGTCTCCGCTGATCAGCCTCCTGCCTGGGCGCCGGGATTCGTCGGATTCGTGTTTGGGCGCACCGATCCGGTGCTTCGCTCGGCCTGCCGCGATGACGCGTTTGTCATTCAGGTCGACAGCATCATCTATATGACCACTCCAAGACTAGGGCACGCTCCCAGGTAGCTCGAGCTCGCCCTGCACCGGCATCTTCGCCGGGCGGTAGCGGTCGAACATCGCGCTCTGATTATTGAACCCATGCTTCTTGCGCAGCTTCTCGATGCGCCGCGATAGCGCCTTCGCGTAGTCGCGCGGCGCGTACCCATGTCCCGCATACGCTCGGCTGTACTTCGGTACCAGGTCGGGAAAATGCTCTCCCAACACGGGTAGGAAGCGATCGCGGATCGCGGGATACAGCCGCAGCGGCCCCGCGTGAATGAACCGCGCACCGGCGAGCTTTGCCCCCGCGAACAGGACGTCGAGCTGCGCTACGGCGTCCGTGATCCCGGGCAAAACGGGGGCGATGATTAACCCGGCGTTCACGCCGGCGTCCACCAGTTTGTGGAGGGCACGCAGCCGCGCTGCCGGGACGGGGGAACGCGCTTCGAGCTTGCGTGCGAGCCCCGCGTCGGCGGTGATCAATGAGACATGCACCTGGAGCTCGTTGCGCTTCTGCAGCCGGACCAGGAGGTCGCAGTCGCGGGCGATCAGCGGACTCTTGGTGATGATGCCGAACGACAGTCCTTCGCAGCGAGTCAGGTGTTGCAGTACCGCCCGCGTCACGCGGAACCGGCGCTCGGCCGGTTGATAGGGATCGGTCGCCGTCCCAATGACGATGCATTCGCCAAGCGGGACACGTTTGAGATCGGCCTCGAGTGCGCCGACGACCTGCTCTTTGACGAAGATCCGCCGCTCGAACGCCTCCCACCCATGCGGGCCGCGGTAATCCGCGAACTCGGCGTCGGTCAGCTTACCGGCGTCGTGCGCGCGCTCGACGACGTAGCGATGCGTGTAGCGCGCGTAGCAGTAACTGCAACCGAACTCGCAGCCGACGTATGGATTCAGCGACCAGTAGTCCATCCCGGTTGCCGAGGGGGGGTTGAGGACGCGCTTGGGAGTGAGCGAAACGAACCTCGTTCCACGCAACCGCTCGTCGAGAATGACGGGCGGATGGGCCGACGGGCGCTCGGGCGGTAAAAGCGGGAGTTGGTTAGCCACAACGTGCCCAGCCGCATTGGAGACACACCAAGCAGCCGGATTGGTGAGCGGTTTTGGCGCCGCACTCAGGACAGGGAGGAGGCTTAGGAGGCGCTTCCCGGGGTTTGCGCACCGCCATACACCCCGAATATAACCCGAAGCACGTGCTCAGCAACTCCGGCTAAGCAGGCTTCGCGAAGCGTCTCCAGAGGTAGTACACAGGCACGCCGAGTGCCACGATGATCAGACCGGGCCACGTGTACACCGGTTTCTTGATCAGCAGGTCCACGCAGATGAAGCCCGTCGCCAGGATGTACAGCACAGGCAGCCACGGGTACCCCGGTGCCTTTACAGGGCGTGGTAGGTCGGGCCGCTTGACGCGCAGGATCAGCAGGCCGATCACCGTCACCATGTAGAACAGCACAGCCGCGAAAATGATGTAGTTCAGCAGATCATTGTACGTGCCCGAGAGTGCCAGCAAGCAGGTCCAGACGGCCTGGACAATCAGTGCAAGCGCAGGGGTACGGTACGTGGGGTGCAGCTCACCCGCCTTGGCAAAGAACAGATTGTCGCGCGCCATCGCGTAGTAGACCCGCGCCCCCGACAGAATCAAGCCGTTGTTGCAGCCGAACGTCGAGATCATGATCGCGATCGCCATGATCGTCAGGCCCCCCTGACCGAACATCTGCTGCATTGCGGCGGTACCGACGGGCGGCCGCCCTTCAGTCCAGGTTTGGGCGATCGTGTCGATGGGCAGCACGTTCAGGTAGGCGACGTTCGCCAGGACGTACAACGTGACGACCAGCAGCACCCCCGCCGCCATGGCGAATGGGATGTCCTTCTCCGGATTCTTCAGCTCGGCCCCTGCGAAGCCGACGTTGTTCCAGGCGTCCATCGAGAACAGCGAGCCCACCATTGCTGCGACAATCACAGGGACCAGGGCGAGCGTAAAGCCGCCGGCGGGCCAAAAATTCGCCCCGAAATTGGCCGCGATCGCCTCGGCGTTGCGGCCGATCGCGAGACCGAGGACGATCAGCGCCGCGAGCGCCGCGGTCTTGATCGCGGTGAGTGATGTCTGGATAATCGCCGCGGTCCGTACACCGCGCACGTTGATCCACGTCAGAACGATGACCGACGCAATGGCGAATAACCGTTGCCAGGACACGCCGAGGTTGTAACCGCCCACCGTGCCGCCGAGGAAGACGGTCTCGGATAGCGCGGGGAAGAGAACGGCGGTGAAGCGGGCGAACGCGATTGCAACGGCAGCGATCGTGGCAGTTTGGATGACCGTGAAGAGCGTCCACCCGTAGAGAAAGCCGAACAGGGGCGAGATGCCTTCGCGGAGATAGACGTAGTTACCGCCCGCCTTGGGGTACATCGCCGCCAGCTCGCCGTAGGTGACCGCGCCCAGCAACGTTACAACGCCGGACAGAATCCAAACGAGGAGCAGTAGGCCGGGGGAGTGCACCTCGCGGGTGATGGATCCCGACACGATGAAGATGCCGGACCCGATCATCGATCCGACGACGAGCGCCGTGGCGTCGAGGCGTGAAATCGCCCGGACGAACTCGACCCGCTTGGGGGGGGGCTGAACCGGAGTAGCAGTCATGAGGCGATAACCTAGTTGTCATTCCCACGGGCCGCTATCTTTGCGGTCCACCACGCCACCGGAGATACCGTGCGTCTCCTGCCGCGCGAAGAAGAGTTTTTCGATCTGTTCACCGAAGTCGCCACCCGCAACAAAGAAGCCGTGGAGCATTTGCGGCAGCTCTTTCAGGCGGCGCCCGACCGCCGCACGCCCCACGTCGAAGCGATCAAGCGGCTGGAGCATGAAGCCGATCAAGTCACGCATGAGGTCGTCAACCGCCTCGACCGCACCTTCATTACGCCGCTCGATCGCGAAGACATTCACCAGCTCGCGTCCGATCTCGATGACGTCATGGACGCGATGGACGGGACTGCCCGGCGCACACAGATCTTTCGGCTCGGCGTCGCGCCCCAGGGGGTGCTGCGCCTCATCGAGGTGCTGCAGCGGATGATGGGTGTGCTGGCAGAAGCGGTGAGCCGGCTCAAGAAGGGCGATGACGTCATGAAGTACGCCGTAGAGGCGAAACAGCTCGAGGAAGAAGGCGACGCGATCTACCATGAGGCGCTGGGACAGCTCTTCGAGAAAGAGCGCGACGCGATCGAGCTGATCAAGTGGAAAGAGATTTACGACAATCTGGAGGGCACCCTCGACCAAGCCGAAGACGTCGCGAATGTGGTCGAGTCCATCACGATCAAGCACGCCTGATGGCCGGCTCCGGCGCCGTCTGGTTCGTTCTGGCGATTCTGCTCGTCGCCCTCACGTTCGATTTCATCAATGGGTTCCACGACGCGGCCAACTCCATCGCCACCGTCGTTTCGACGCGTGTCCTGTCGCCGAGCGCAGCGGTGGTGTGGGCGGCGTTCTGGAACTTCGTCGCGGCGTTCGTCTTCGGCACCGCCATCGCGAAGACGATCGGGAAAGGACTGATCGACCTCAGCGTGGTCGATTCGACGGTAGTGCTCGGCGGCTTGCTGGGCGCGATCATCTGGGACCTGGTGACGTGGTGGCTCGGCCTGCCGACCTCGTCCTCACACGCGCTGATCGGCGGCTACGCGGGCGCCGCGGTGGCCAAAGCGGGGTTCTCGGCGATCATCGCGAGCGGTTGGACGAAGACGCTGATCTTCATCGTCGTCGCGCCGGTGATGGGCTTCACGCTGGCGCTGTTGATCACGGTGGCGCTCTCCTGGATCCTGCGCCGATCGCTACCCCGCAGGGTCGATAAAACGTTCCGCGTGCTGCAGCTCGTGTCGGCTGCCGCGTATTCCCTTGGCCACGGCACGAACGACGCGCAGAAGACGATGGGCATCATCGTCGCGCTGCTCGTGTCGAGCCAGGCGCTCTTCGTGAACTTCCCGATTCAGGCGTTCCACCTCACCGATGCGAATCACATTCCAGTGTGGGTCATTCTGTCTGCGCACGCGGCGATCGGGCTCGGGACGTTGTCGGGAGGCTGGCGCATCGTGAAGACGATGGGGCAGCGCATCACGAAGCTCACCCCGTTCGGCGGTTTCGCGGCGGAGACGAGCGGGGCTATCACGCTGTTCATCGCATCGTACTTCGGAATTCCAGTGAGTACCACGCACACGATCACCGGCGCCATCACGGGCGTGGGCGCGGCCCAGCGCATTTCGGCGGTACGCTGGGGAGTGGCGCAGCGAATCGTGTGGGCGTGGATGCTCACGATCCCCGCATCGGCGGGGATCGGCGGCCTTACCTATCTCCTGCTACGGGCAGTCGTTTAATCGAGCTTTAGTGTCAGTACCCGACGTTCAGTCATTTCTTCTATTGCGTAGCGAACCCCCTCGCGACCGAGGCCGGAAGCCTTGGCACCGCCATAGGGCAGACGGTCCACGCGGAAACCGGGGATGTCGTTGCCGTTGACGGCGCCGACGTCCAGCTCGGCGTGAAGCCGGAACATCGTCTGCAGGTTGGTGGTGAAGACTCCCGCTTGCAATCCGTAAGGTGACGCGTTCGCCCACGCAATCGCATCGCTCACCCGAGCTGTAAGGCGTGACGGTGACGAGCGGTGCGAAGACTTCCTCGCAATTCACTTTCATGTCTGCTGTGGTGTGCGTGAGGACGGTCGGCTCGAGGAACATGCCGTTGCGCTTGCCGCCCACTTCGATCCTGGCTCCCCCGGCCACTGCTTCTGCGATCCAGCGCTCGACCCGCTCCGCCGCATCGAGCCCGATCATCGGCCCGACATCGGTGTGCTCGTCGAGCACAGCGCCGACCTTTAACTGCTGAACCCGTCGAGTAAAGGCGTCGAGAAACGGCGTATAAACAGATTCGTGGACGTAAATCCGCTGCGTCGAGATGCACGACTGGCCGGCGTAGGTAAAGCCGCCGACCGCACAGCGCGCCGCGGCCCACGTGAGGTCTGCGTCGGGCTCGACGATCACCGCCGCGTTGCCACCCAGCTCGAGCAAGACGCGTTTCGTGCCGGCCTTCGCGCGGATAGCCCAGCCGGCTTTCGCGCTGCCGGTGAATGTGATGACCCGTACC
>DASWEL010000317.1:0-1963 GCA_036394755.1 Gemmatimonadales bacterium
TCAGCATCCCGTTCGGAGTGAACAGCCGCGACTCGGGTGAGTAGTCGGCCATGACTCCGGCGAGATCGCCCTTGCCGAAGGCGTGGAGGTGGTGAGTCAGCACTTCCTGAGTTGTGGCAGCCATCGTTTGTCCCTCCTACTTAGACGTCAGTCGTGACCCGCGGTTCCCACACGCCAAGTCGTCCGATCTTCATCTGAGTCCCTCATGAGTTAGAGCGTTCTCCAGTTAGGTCGTCGTCTCGGCGGCGGGCTCCGGCGCCTGCGCGGGAGCGAGCGCAGCGGGTGCCGCGTCATCCGCTTCGAGTGCTTCGAGAAGATCGGGCGCCATTTGAAGGCTCATGTCTCTGTACGACGGGGCAAGGAGCGCGCCAGATCTACCCATTGTCGGCAAACGCCGTCACGGCGCGGACTTCCCGTGAGGCTCGTTCGTCGTCCGATCGCGGGATGTGCGGTCTCGCACGGAGACTGTACGTTTCCGCACGGACAAGACTGAAAGCGCACAGGCTTCGCACGCGGCGCTTGGCCTCGGCCACGGGTCTCTACCGGCGCTTGGAGGGCTTCGGCCTCGTTGCCTGAGTCGTTCGATTCCGGTCAGATCGTCCGGAGCCGGCCGGTGACGCGACCATTGTCGGACGACTCGCGCTGCGCCCGTCTCTCGCCGTGGCGCGCAACATCGCGCGAAGCTGATCGTTCTTCACTCTCCACGGGTTTGGTCCGCGTTGTGCCCTTGTTCCGCCTTCAGGAAGCGCCCGCGAAGGCGCTTCCGGAGGAGGCCATCAACATGGTGAAGCGCGGAATCTTGTTCGTTGCGAGCGTCGCGTTGATCGCGCTCTCGGGTTGTGCCACGCACTCGAAGAGCTACGGCGTCGCCCAGTCGACGGAATCGGATGTGCGCCCGTCCGCCCTGCCAAGCGATCTGGTCGGGACATGGCACGTGGTGTACGCCCCAGTCGGCTCCGATGCCGGTGGCGGTAATGCGTTTGGTAGCGCGACCCTCGTCATCAAGGACGACGGCACGTACACAGGGATCGACCGACGAAAGGGATCGACGCAAACCTTCTCGGGCGTCGTCGTGGCGAACGGTCGCACGATCACATTGCGAACCTCGACGGGCAGGTGGGTCTCGCTCATGCGCCGAGGCGACATGCTGTACGGCGTGGCTCTCGATCAGGTGAGTGGTTACCGGATTCTGATCTCCGTCGAGAAGGACACCGGTGTGCTGGCAAACCCGCCATCTGCACAGAGCGGTCAGTGAGACACGTGCCGAGGCAAGCGATGCATCCGAATCCACTGCTCGATCCGCTGTTCAGGGAGCACGCCGTCGCCCGTCAGCGGCAGCTGCTCTGCGCGGCACTTCGGTGCCGCGCAGGGCGGCGTGACGGCGTTGCCTGCGTGGGCGCGGAGCCTGACAGCGGGAGACTAGGCGTCGAGCCCGAACCGGCGTACACGCCGGAGAAGCTGCGTGCGGCTTAGACCCAGTGCGGCAGCTGCTCGGGATTTGTTGCCATTCGCGCGGCGGAGCGCCTCCACGATCATCTGCTTTTCCATGTCGGCGAGGGCGGGCGCGGCGGTGCGGCGCTCGCCTTCCGGGCTCGTCGTCGTAGGGGGCGCCGCGCCGCGCGAGAGGCGCGGGGCGATTCCGAGGTGCCCGGCCGAGATCAGCTCACCCTGGGCGAGGATGAGCGCCCGTTCGATGGCGTTCTGGAGCTCGCGGATGTTACCGGGCCACGAGTGCGCCACGAGCAGATCGCGCGCCTCCCGGCTGAGGCCGGGCTCGGGCTTGCCCATGTTGCCGCCCAGTTGACGCACGAAGTGATCCGCGAGGAGCAGGACGTCGTCGCCTCGTTCGCGCAGAGCTGGCAGATGGATGCGGAACACCGCGAGTCGGTAGTAGAGATCTTCGCGGAACCGCGCGTCGGCCACCCCACGCTCGAGGTCCCGATTGGTGGCCGCGATGAGACGG
>DASWEL010000318.1:0-10695 GCA_036394755.1 Gemmatimonadales bacterium
CGGCTCGTTCCCTACGAACCACGATCGGGCGTCGACGTGCGGGAAGAGCCGCGGAAGCTCGTCGTAGAACCGGAGGTGTGAGCGACGATCGCGGTCACGGGCGCTTGGAGCGTCTTCTCGACATTCTGGGGCGCGAGCGCCGGCGCGAGCCGCTCCTTCGCCGCGCGGCTCCGGAGGAAGAGGATGCGTGCCGGGCTCGAGTTGGCGCTCGTCGGGCCCCATTTCATGAGATCGTAGATCCGTCGCAGCTGGTCGTCCGTCACTGGCCGGTCGAGCCACGCCGAGTGGGTGCGCGCCGCGCGGAAGAGCTGGTCGAGGGCCGCGGCATCCAGCTCGGTTCGAACCTCCTCCCGCATGGCACGCACACTACGGCTGTTGCTCGATGGGCACTAGCCCGGTAGAGACGAAAAGACTGTTGCTATTGTGTCCACAATCGACCTGAACCGCGTGCGCCTCTTCGTCCGCGTAGCCGAGGCGGGCAGCTTCACCGGAGCGGCGCGCCTCTCCGGGCTGCCGACGTCCTCGGTCAGCCGCGCGGTCGCGGCGCTCGAGCGCGAGCTTGCGGTCCGGCTGATCCAGCGGACCACGCGCCGGCTCCAGCTAACGGAGGCAGGCCGCGTCTACTACGAATCGGTGTCGCGCGCGCTCTCCGGCATGGACGAGGCAGCGGCCGCCGTGTCCGAGCTCCAGGATGCGCCACGTGGGCGGGTGCGGATCACCGCTCCCGCGGACCTCGGACACTGGCTCCTCGCACCAAGTCTCGTGAGTTTCGCGACACGGTATCCGGAGGTGCAGATCGAGGTTTCGCTCACGCAACGGATCGTCGATCTCGTGCACGAGGGCTTCGATCTGGCGCTCCGGATCGGAAAGCTCGCGGACAACCGGCTGGTCGCGAGAGCGCTCGGGCTCGTCCGCGCGGGCATCTTCGCGGCGCCGCGGTACCTCAAGCGACGGGGCCGGCCGCGCTCGGTCGCCGACGTCGCTGACCACGACTGCGTGCTCTTCCGCAGCGTGTCGGGTCGGGCGGTCTGGGAGCTCGTCGGTCCGGCGGGGCGGCAGAAGGTCGAGGTCCGGGGCGCGGTCGCCGCGGACGACAACGAGTTCATCCGCGAGGCGGCCGCGGCAGGGCAGGGGCTCACGCTGCTCCCGATCTTCGCGTGTTACGGGCGCGAGAAGGACGACCTCCAGCGCGTGCTCCCGGAGTACGCGACCGTGGGCGTACCGCTCCAGCTCGTGTATCCGACCGCGCGGTTTCTACCGAAGCGCGTCGTGCTTCTCCGGGATCACCTCGTGAACGAGCTGCCGCCGCTGTTGAAGGTCTGAGAGACGGCCCGCGCAGGGGTCGAACGGCTGCCCGAGGGGCGATCGACCTGCTGAAAGATCCGCGGGCGCTCATGTTCGCCCGCATCGCCGTCGACGTGGTCCCGCTTCTCGGCGTCGCCGACTTAGTTGATGCTCACGTCGTCGTATGAACAGCAGGAAGAAGGACGATCACCCAGGCGCAGAGGGAACGCGGCGCGACTCTGCCCCTACCACCGCCGTCATACGGTGGCGCTGGCCCGGCGCGAGGCGTACGGCATCATCGGCGGCGTTCGCCGTCTCCACGCAAAGCATCCAAGGCCACACCTCCCCTCCAAGGTCGGCCATCGCCGCCGCCTTCTCGTGCCACGGATTCCACACCACAGTCGTTGCCGAGCCGCGCTTCTCGATCACGAGCCGCCGGTCCAGTACGGGATCGTCGACCACGCACGGGCCGCGCGTGCCGAGGAAGACGCGATCGGTGGCGCCGCTCAGACGGAGCGGCTCGTCCGCTTGAACCTTCCGCTTCATGGCGTCGGTCTTGTCGATGTAGGTCGTCCCCGCGAGGCCGGAGACCGTCGCCTCCCGCACGTCTCCCACCCGGAGATACGTGTGCAACGCTTCCTCGAACCCGAATGGCTCGTGGGAGCGGTTCTCGACCTCGAGCTCCAACTCGAGACGCGGCCCGATGCGCACGCGGTGCCACACGCTGAAGTCGTACGGCCAGAGCGTTCGCGTGATCTCGGTCGGGTCGAGCCGCAGTACGAGGATCACGGCGCCGTCGAGCGCGCGGTCGACCGACTCGACCGACCACTCGGCGACCCGCGCGAAGCCGTGCTCGGGAGCGGCAAGATGCCCAGCGCGAGGTCCGAACCAAGGGAAGATCACCGGCACCCCGCCGCGAATTGCCTTGCCGGGCGCGAATTGGCTGTGCGGGCTCGTGAACAGCACGGGCGTCGCGCCGGCCGGCTGGTAGTGCGTCACGTGAGCGCCGTGCAGGTAGACGTGCCCCTCTGCGAACGGCGTCGACACGGCGGCGTGAACGAATCCGCCCGAGCCGGCCGCGAATTGCACCCCACCCACGCTCGCGAAGCGCGAGTTGAGCTCCTCGATCAGCATTCCGGCGCTCTTCGGCGTCTGAAGATCACTCAAATTCGAGCTGTCTCATCGAAGACAGATTCTGATCGACATGGTCTACGCCCCAATCTACTACCTCCCCGCAAGTCGCATTTTGCGCCTCCCGATGGAAGAGGTGCTAGCACGGGGCTAGAAGGCGCTCGAGCCACACTAGGCTGGCGCCAAGTGCTCGCCGACCCGCGACAGGTTTCCACTATTGCGAATGGCTCGTCGTTCTGCGTGCGGTTCTGAAACGGCCAGGCGACGTGCCATGATATCGACGGAAGAGCTTCGAGAACGCCGAGGTCGTTTCGTAGCCAACGCGAGCGGCGATCTCGGCTATTCCATCGTCGCTGGATTCGATCAGAGAGGCGGCCTCCTCCATCCGGTGCGCGATCAGATAACGGTTCATGGGTTGGCCAACGAGGGTGGTAAAGCGGCCTGCGAACGCCGAGCGGCCCAGGCCCACGTGCCGCCCGAGCTCGCGGAGAGTCCAAGGCTGATCGGGTCGTTCATGGATCAACTGAAGGGCCTTTCCGATGTGCGGGTCTCTGAGTGCGCCCAGCCATCCGCCTTCGCCAGGACGCAGAGATCTGGTCCAACTCCGGAGAACCTCGACGAAGAGCATTTCGGTCATTCTCGAGAGCGCCGCCATTTGGCCGGGTAGTCCGAGCTCACACTCGGTCACCATGCGCTTCAGAAGCGCCTCGAGCCAATCGCGTCCTGCCATCGGCTTCAGCCGAAGCATGGGTGGAAGCAAATCGAACACGCTGCTTCGGGAAGGTCGCGACAGACTGAAGTAGCCGCAAATCATCGTCGAGAACGGTTGTCCCCCACCCCCGTAACGAACGATATCGACGTGGGCGGGTGGTCGATGGAGATCGTGAAGCGGGAACGGTTTCGTCTTGTGATCTGACCCAAGAACATGAGGGTCGCCGCGAGCGATGAGGACGAAATCGCCCTCATCCATGCGGACCTCCTTCCCGCCCTCGAAAGCGAGCGTGGCCGACCCCCGGCTCAGGTAGTGGAACACCGCGTCTGGCAGCGCGGGCAAAGCCAGACTCCAGGGCAGGCTCAGCTCGTAGTGGAAGAGGAGAGTCCCGCTCAGGCGGACGCGCGTCAGTATGTCCGTAAGAACGTCCAGACGCGGGGTACGTTAGCTCGGTGGACGATCGAGCACAATATCCGGACACTTCGATCCTATCGTCCGGCCTGCAGTCAAGGTACGCTGGGCACGTGATGAGGGTCGTGAACTGAGCTTCCCTCATCCATCACCTTGAAAGGACACATCCCATGGCAAACCTGACCAACAAGACAGCTCTCGTCACCGGCGCTTCCCGTGGCATCGGCGCGGCCATCGCCAAGCGGCTGGCCGCCGACGGCGCCAGCGTGGCGATCACCTATACCAAGGGCGCCGATGCCGCCGCCCGGGTGGTGAAAGACATCGAGGGCGCCGGCGGCAAGGCAATCGCGATCCAGGCGGATGCGACCGACGCCAAGGCCGTCAGCGCCGCGGTGGAAAAGACCGTCAAGACCTTCGGCCGGCTCGACATCCTGGTGAACAATGCGGGCACCGCCATCCCCAAGCCCTTCGAAGAGGCCACCCTGGAAGAGTTGGATCGGATGATCGACCTCAATGTGCGCGGCGTGTTCATCGCCACGCAGGCCGCGCTCAAGCACCTGCGGGACGGCGGCCGCATCGTCAGCATCGGCTCCTGCGTGGGCGAGCGGATGATGACGCCGGGCCTGGCGGCTTACTCCGCGACCAAGGGCGCGGTGAAGATGTTCACGCAAGGCCTGTCCCGCGAGGTCGGCCCCCGCGGCATCACTGTGAACAACGTCCAGCCCGGCCCGATCGACACCGACCTGAACCCCGCCGACGGCGACTGGGCGACGCCGCAGATCGCCAACACGGCGCTGAAGCGGTACGGCCATGTCGAAGACGTCGCCGCGCTGGTGGCCTTCGTCGCCGGCCCGGACGCGAGCTACATCACCGGCGCCAGCCTGACCGTCGACGGCGGCACCAACGCCTGAGGACCATGACCATGGCCAGTCTTTCCGGAAAAACGGCCCTGGTCACCGGCGCCTCGCGCGGCATCGGTCGCGCGAGCGCGCTGGCGCTCGCCGCAGCCGGCGCCCGGGTGCTGGTGCATTACGGCAGCAGCGAGAAGGAGGCGGACGCCGTCGTTGCCGTGATCCGCGAGGCCGGCGGCAAGGCCGAAAAGGTCGGTGCCGACCTGCGCAAGCCCGAAGGTCCGCACGCCCTGGCCAGGCAGGTCCGCGCCATCGTCGGCGACCGCCTCGACATCCTGGTCGCCAACGCCGGCATCTCCAAGGCGGCCAGCATCGAGGACACCACGCTCGAGGACTTCGACAGGCTGTTCGCCGTCAACGTCCGCGCGCCGTACTTCCTGGTGCAGCAGTTGCTGCCGGTGCTGAGCAAGGGCAGCACGATCATCTTCACGTCCTCGCTCGTCGCCCGCGCTTCGGCCGGCACCTTGCCGGCCTATGCCGCGACCAAGGGCGCCATCGACACCCTGGTGAAGCACTTCGCCGCCGCGCTGGGCTCCCGCGGCATCCGGGTCAACGCCGTTGCCCCGGGCGTGGTGGAGACCGACATGTCGAGTTTCACCAAGACCGAGGCCGGGCGCGAGACTGCGCTCGGCATGCAGGCCCTCAAGCGCCTGGCGCAGCCGGACGACATCGCGCCGGTGGTGGCGTTCCTGGCCTCCGAGGATGCGCGCTGGATCACCGGCGACTCGCTGCATGTCGATGGCGGTTCCAAGCTCTAAGCGGGCTCCACCAAGGCGATATGCGCAATGAGCCCAGTATCGATGTGGTTCTCCCCTGACCAGACCGGAGCAAGGCCATGAGCAGACCAGTGAAGATCCCCGGTCCCGACCATCCCATCACCGTGACCCCTGCCCGCGGGCGCGTCACGGTCATCGCGGCCGGCCGGACGATTGCCGACACGCGCGCCGCCCTGATCCTGAAGGAAGCAGCCTATCCGCCCGTGTACTACATCCCACGCAAGGACGTGGACATGGCGCGGCTGCAGCGGACCACGCACCAGACCTATTGCCCCTACAAGGGAGAATGCAACTACTACAGCATCCCACTCGGCGGGGAGCGATCGGTGAATGCCGTCTGGACCTATGAGGCGCCTTACGCCGCGGTCGCCGAGATCAAGGACCATCTCGCCTTCTACCCTGATCGTGTCGACGCGATCGAGGAGCGCCCCGCAACATGAGCGCCTCGGAATTGGCTCTGGCCGAGCCGTGGTCCCCGTCTGGCGTGGTACCGCACGGAACGGCCCGGTCCTCGAGACAGGAGCTGAACGCATGAACCAATCGAGAGAAGCAAAGAACAAAGCGTTGGTCCTCGAGGCCTTCGAGATCCTCTTCAACAAGCGGGACTTTACGGCGGCCGAAGGGTTCTGGTCGCCCGACTATGTTCAACACAGCGCGCACATCGCCCCGGGGCGGGACGGCCTATTCGACCTCATCGAGAGCCTCCCGGCGACGCTGAAATACCAGGCGGGGATGATCGTAGCCGAGGGGGATATCGTCATCGTCCACGGGCGATTCTCGGGATTCGGAGCTCCCGTCAACTGGATGGCGGCGGACATTCTGCGGATCGATGGCGGTGTCATGGTCGAGCATTGGGACGTCATCCAAGACGAAGCCTCCCGCGAGCAATCGCGGAGCGGCCTACCGATGTTCGGGGACGCATTCCCCAGTGAGACGCCAGCGGTGTGATACGGAGGAAAGGAGCGAACCATGCCCATGAAGACCAAGCCAAGCATCGTGTTTTGTCACGGGCTCTGGGCGGACGGCTCGTGCTTTAGCAAGGTGATCCCCGCACTTCAGGCAGAAGGTCACCAGGTGATAGCCGCCCAGTATGGCCTCAACACAACCGCGGACGACGTCGCCACCGTAAGAAGCACGCTGGCGCGGGTCAGCAGCCCTGCCATCCTTGTCGGGCACTCTTACGGCGGGAGCGTCATCACCGGCGCCGGAACGGACGACCGCGTTGCCGGGCTGGTCTATATCGCCGCGCTTGCTCCGGACGCCGACGAGACATCTCAGACACAGCAGTCTAACTTCCCCAAAACGGACGTCTTCTCCTACATCGAAGTCGCGGACGGACGTATCTGGCTCCTTCCTGAAGGCATCGACTGTTTCGCAGGCGATTTGTCCGAGCAGGAAAAGAAGCTCGTTTGGGCGACGCAGTGCGTGCCGGCTCCGGACCTGTTCAACGCGAAAGTCGGAGGAACTGCCTGGAGATCGAAGCCAAGCTGGTACATCGTTGCCAAGAATGACCGCACCGTCCACCCAGACATGGAACGGTTCGTTGCTAAGCGGATGGGCGCCACCACGACCGAGGTCGCCAGCAGCCACGTCCCGATGCTCTCGAACCCGAGCCTTGTGATCGACGTAATCCGTGCTGCTGCGAACGCCATCCAAGCACGATCCGCGCGCGCCTAAACCGTCGCAACGCACCGCGACGGATGGCGGTGAGCACTTGCTCGCTCCACGGACTGTTACTTCCCATAGGCGTGTGCGATCTGGCCCACGAGCTTAGCCCAAGGCATGTCCATGGCCGCGTAGACCTCGCCGGCCTCCGGTCGCGCATTGTCCATTACGGAGCGACGGGCGGCGTGGTAGGCGTGCTCGGGAGGAGATCGGGCGGATCTCCCTTTTGCATATCACCGATAAAGGCGGTCCCGCATGTGCACGATCGACGCTCGCGCCGCGACCATCACCTTTCGTGACTCCGATCGTGATCCTCGCCGACCGGATGGGCCGCAACCTTGGCCCACCGGGATGATCTCAACGTGACAATCCCGCCGATGCACGTCCCAAGCCCTTGGAGAGTTCCATGAGACGAATCGTTCATCATCAACGCGGCGAACCGGCTCAGGTGCTTCGGATCGAAGACGGTCCGTCCGCGCGGCTCGGATCGGGTCAGGTCCGCATCCGCTTGTCCTGCGCACCGATCCATCCGGGCGACCTTCACGGCATCACGGGCTCGCCGGCGTTTGGACTGCCGCCGGCCATCGCGCCTGAGGGGCGGGTGCCCGGATTTGAAGGCGCCGGAATCATCAGCGAAGTCGGCCCCAGGGTCGATCCTGCGCTCGGGCTGATGCGGGGCTTGAGGGTCGCTTTCTTCCCGGCGGCCGGCGCCTGGAGCGATGAGGTGGTTGTTCCGGGCGGCGCGGTGGTGCCGTTGCCGGAATCGATTCCCGACGATGTCGGCGCGCAGCTCATGATCAACGCGGTCACCGCGCTGACTGTGATCCGCACGGCGCACGACTCGCTTCCTCCTGACGCGCTCACCAACGTCGTCACGCTGCTCACCGCGGCGGGCTCCGCTGTCGGGCGGCTGATCGGCGCGATGCTGACAGAGCGCGGGGTGAAGGTGATCCGGCTGGTGCGGAGCGAGGCGGGCGCCGCGAAGCTTGCGGGCGTCCTGCCCGGCTCGCCGGTGTTCGCGACGGAGACGGCCGGCTGGAAGGACCGCGTCAGGGCCGCCGCCGAAGGCGCCAAGGTCCACGTCGCGATCGACAGCGTCGGCGGGCGTTTGTTAGGTGACCTCGCGGAATTGCTGGCAGAGCGGACCGGAACCGTCATCAATTTCGGCTCGCTCGGCGGCGAGATGAGCGACATCCGTCTGTTTCCGCCACGTTCGCTGACGCTCAAAGGCGTCGTGCTCGGCAGTTGGATGCTGCAGCCGCCGGAGCAACGCAAAGCCGACATCGCGCTCGCATTGCGCCTGGCGAGCGAGTCGCCGACGCTGTTCGAGATTGTCGAGCGCTATCCGCCCTCCCGGATCGCCGACGCGGTGGCGCATGTCGGCCGGGCCGGCCGCGCCGGCGTCATTCTGATCGATTTCTCGAGAGACTGAGAGGCTAAGCATGAAATTCGGAACAATCGGCGCCGGTACGGTGGCGCTCGCGTTCGCGCGCGAGGCGCTGGCGGCTGGCCATGAGGTGGTGTTGAGCAGCCGGCGTGGTCCGGACTCGCTGGCCAGCACGGTGGCCGAACTCGGACGCGGCGCGTCTGCGGCTTCGGTCGAGGACGCCGCGCGCCTCGATTATGTGCTGCTCGCCGTGCCGTGGCCGAATGTCGAGGATGCGCTCCGCGGCCCGCCGGCGTGGAACGGCCGGGTGCTGATCGACGCGACAAATCCGTTCATCCAGTACAGCCCCAGGCTCGTGCTGGCCGACCTCGGCGACAAGGGCGCGAGCGAAGTGGTCGCCGCGCTCGCGCCCGGCGCGCGCGTGGTGAAGGCGTTCAACTCGATCGTCACCGCGCGCTTCAATGAAGGGCCCGTCAAGAATGGCGGCCGCCGCATCATCTTCGTCTCGGGCGATCACCCGGAGCCCAAGCAAACCATCAAGAGCCTGATCGAAAGCTTCGGCTTCGTCGCGATCGACCTTGGCGGCCTCGCAACCGGCGGCCGTCTGCAACAGGCGGGCGGGCCGCTGGCCGGTCGCGATCTCGTCGCGTTCGGCAGCCTCTAAGTCAGCAGGAGACTCTCATCCATGCGTGCAGCACTGATCAAGGCCTTTGGCGAACCGACCGACGTGCTCGAACTCGCCGACATTCCGGAACCTTCGGGCCCGGCGGCAGGCGAGGTGCTGATTGGTGTCGAATACGCGCCGATCAACATGAACGATCTCTATGTGATCCAGGGCGTGTTTCCGGTCCGGCCGTCGCTGCCCAGCGTGGTCGGCAATGAGGGCGTTGGCCGCGTGCTCGCGGTCGGCAGCGGCGTGACGCATCTCAAGGTCGGCGACCGGGTGCTGATCCCGCTCTACGCCTTCAGTTGGCGCGAACGGCTGGTCGTGCCTGCGGCGGGTCTGTTCAGCCTCCCCGACGCGGACCCAAAACAACTGGCGATGCTCGGCATCAATCCGCCGACGGCGTCCTTGCTGCTCGACCAGGCGCCCGATCTGAAGCCCGGCGACTGGGTCGTGCAGAACGCGGCCAATTCGGGCGTCGGCCGATCAGTGGTCGCCATCGCCAAGGCGCGTGGCCTCAAGACGATCAATCTCGTGCGCCGGGCAGAGCTCATTCCCGAATTGCAGGCCGCCGGCGGCGATCTCGTTGTCGTGGACGACGACAGCGCGCTCGACAAGATCAGGACAGCGGTCGGAAACGACCGCGTGCCGCTCGCCATCGACGGCGTCGCGGGTAAGAGCAGCGCCACCATCGCCAGCGCGCTCAGCGCGCAGGGCACGTTCGTTGTCTATGCCTATATGGGCGGAGGACCAGTGGTGATCGGCCCGTTCGATCTGATCGTGAAGCGCATCATGGTGACGGGCTTCTTCATGAACCATCCGGACATCGAGCCGAAGATTCCCGCAGCGTTGCGTGAAGCCGCACCGCTCGTTGCGTCCGGCGCGATCCGTGCGCCGATCGCGGCGACCTATCCGCTGGCCTCGCTGCGCGACGCGATTGTCCACGCCCAGCGTGGCGGAAAGGTGCTTCTCGATCTTCGCGGCGCAGGCTGAGCCAGCGTCAGCATAACCGGCACACACACGAATGAACGCGTAACCATAACCACCACAGGGCGTATGGATTCCGGACTAACCCAGCGCTGCCGGCGGACCGTCGCAGAACGTTCACACTCTCGAACGGCTGAACGGGAGCCGAGTAGCCCACGCTAGGGCTACAGTTTCTGGGCGGACTTGACGTAGGTTCTCGAAACACCTCGCATCTGCCTCGACGGCTGTACTCGACTGTCAGAGATCGTTAGGTCGCGCCGCTGCGGGACCGCAGGCGACGCTCTCTGGAAAGTTGAGGTCTCGGCCTAAGGGGGTATCTGCCCAGATCTCGTCCTACGCGCGTCTACCGCGCCGCCCGTCGCTCCTCTGTGACGACGGTGTCGAGGCGATGGCGTCCATGAGGCGCGTCAGCAGCGTGGTGTGCTCTTCGGCGTTCGCGACCGTGGCGCGATCGATCCCGGTCTCCGGGACGCCGATTGGGTTACGAGCACCGCCCGGGCCGACCCAGCTCAGCTCCTCCCCGACGGTGCGACGGCCCTTGTGCAGCGCCCACATGCCGGCGCCGATCTCGTGGAGGCGCGCGATCAGTTCCTCGTGCCGGCGTCGCCTCGGGCGAGATCGAGCGCCAGCCATAGCCCATAGCCCGCGCGTCGAGCGGGTCAAGGGAGTCGTACCCTCTTCCGATCGCGAGGCCGGAGAAAAGGTGGCACGCTCCCCCGGAAAGGAGGTCCGAGCATGGGGATGGTCCTGTACGAGATGGCGATGAG
>DASWEL010000319.1:0-2116 GCA_036394755.1 Gemmatimonadales bacterium
AGGCAACTGGCGCCTGTTCGAGGAACTATTCGCCGATGACTTTGTCGACCACACGCCGCAGCCGGGCACGACACCCGATAAAGACGGGGTGCGGGTGCTGTATAAGCGCCTGCGTGCCGCGTTTCCCGACTTTCATCCCGAGATCCACTGGCAGGCGGCGGCCGGCAACCTCGTGACCACCTACAAGACCTATCACGGCACCCACCAGGGGGAGTTCCTCGGTATTCCAGCCACAGGGAAGAAGGTCAGTTTCTATACCGTCGACGCCATGCGGGTCGTCGACGGCAAGATCACTGAGCACTGGGGTGTCGCCACGCTGCTCGACCTGATGCAGCAGCTCGGTGTCGTCCCTCCTCTCGGACGTCAGAGATGACGACACCGATCGCCGAACGTGTCGCCGGGCAAACCGCTGCGCGCACAGTTTAACGAGATTTCGCGACGAGAACGGATGTCTCCTTACAAGGAGCGGGAGCAATGACAGCTTCACTCCTAAAGAGAGGAGGCGCGACCCTCGGTCCGACGATCGACCAACCGCGATGCGGGAGGGCGCCACCGAGACTTCACCCAGGAATTACCGGCCCAAAGGCGACGCCGTGAGCATCGGGTGGGGCGACGCCGTACGGCAGGCTGAGACCGTCGGACGGTCGGTCGTGGCACCTCGGGCGGGACAGGCTCCTCGCGGGGGCGGCTGTTCGCTCTCCGAGCCGCGTCCACCGAGATCTGCCGACGCCTCGCCGTCGGTCAAGCGACCGCCGGTGGGCCCTTTCCATCACCGTCGAAGTGTTCGTCGACCGGTTCGGGTGTTAAATAGCGGAAATGATTACAGGCCCTATCATCGCCGAGATCGCGGCGCTGGTCGGAGACCCTGCGAGAGCTACGATGGTGTCGGCGCTTCTCGATGGCCGTGCCCTGACCGCGAGCGAACTTGCCGTAGCGGCGCGAATCACGCCTCAAACCACCAGCACCCATCTCGCGAAGCTGACAGAGGCGGGCTTGCTCTCGGTGGTCCGTAATGGGCGGCATCGCTATTTCCGGCTTGCCTCGCCGACAGTCGGAGACATGATCGACGGGATCGTCGCCGTCGCTCTTGCGAAGAGACCGCGATACCGCCCGCTATCCGCTCAAGCACGCGCGCTCAGTGCGGCCCGAATTTGCTACGACCACCTTGCGGGCCGCCTCAGCGTTGATCTCACCGATTCTTTCGTCGCCCGCGAATACGTCGTGCTCGACGTCGAAGCCGCTGAAATCACGAGAGCAGGCATCCGTTTTTTCACCGAGTTCGGGATCGAGCTTCCCAAGCTGCGTTCGACCCGCCGCCACTTTTGCCGACTCTGCCTCGATTGGACCGAGCGACGCCCACACATCGCGGGAGCAGTAGGGGCCGCGATCACCAAGCGCTACTTCGATCTCGGCTGGATGGAAAGGATGAAGCGCAGCCACGCCGTAATCATCACCCCATTGGGACGGCGGGGCTTTCGGGAGACCTTTGGCATCGACGTGTCCGAACCAGGCGACCGCAGAAAACGCTAGTCGACGCTTCGGTCGCCGTCGAAGTGTGCATCGGCGCGTCCGACCATTTCGGATGTACGATCGCGGCCATAATTGAGCGACCCCGTCATTGCCGAGGTTCTGGGCCTGGTCGGAGAGCGTGCGCGGGTGAAGATGCTCTGGGCGCTGACGGGGCGTGGGACGCCGCATAGGCGGACGTGGAGGAGGTGGCCATGCTGGAGGGGAAAACGCGCATCCCGCCGGTCGACGTCGAGACGCTCCCGGACGACCTGCGCGATGCGCTCGAGGAACAGCGCAAGCTCCGAGGCGCGCCGCTTTATCCGTACCTCTTCTACGCGCGCAACCCGGCGTACTTCCGCGCCGCGCAGGCGATGTGGACCGCCCTCCAACAAGAGACGAAGCGCGTGCCCGGTACGCTCAGGGCGCTACTCAACCGTCGCGTCGCCTGGTGGAACGGCTGCGAGTTCTGACAGGACGCCAATGCTGCCGTGGGCAGCAGGCTCGGTGTCTCGACGGAGAAGCTTGAGGCGCTCAACGACTACGCGAAGAGCCCGCTCTTCAGCGACGCGGAGAAGGTGGCGCTCGAATACGCCGACGCGATCACGGA
>DASWEL010000320.1:0-11020 GCA_036394755.1 Gemmatimonadales bacterium
CGCAGCACGGGGATTTCGCGAATGGCAGTCTCGGGGTCGCGATAGAGCGCGAGGGTAGCCTCGAGCCCCGCCAGCGTGAGCTTGTCGGCGCGGACCGTGCGCGCGATGGGATCGGCCCGGCACGCGGCAATCGCGGCTTCGCCGCCCACGAGAATGCCGGCCTGCGGGCCGCCGAGCAGCTTGTCGCCGCTGAAGACGATGAGATCGGCACGGGTGGCGACCGCCTCCTGAACGGCCGGCTCACCGGCCAGTCCCCAGCGCGAAAGATTCATCAGCAACCCGCTGCCCAGATCATAGACGCAGGCGATCGCGCGCGCGTGCGCCATCTCGGCCAGCTCGACGACGGCGACGTCGGCGGTGAAGCCCGTCACCTGAAAGTTCGAGCGATGGACTTTGAGGAGTACTCGGGTGTCGGTCGTCAGTGCTCGGTCGTAATCGCCGGGATGCGTGCGATTGGTTGTCCCGACCTCCACAACCCTCGTCCCAGAGCGAGCCATGATGTCGGGAATCCGGAACGAGCCGCCGATCTCGACCAGCTCGCCGCGCGACACAATCGCATCACCGCCGCGTGCGAGCGCGCTGAGCGCCAGCAGGACGGCGCCCGCGGCGTTGTTCACGACGAGCGCGTCGGCCGCGCCGGTCAGCTCGACCAGCAGGTCGCGGCAGATCGCGTGACGGGACCCGCGCGTGCCGCGGCCGAGGTCGTACTCGAGCGCGGAGTAGCCCTGGGCGACGCGCGTGATCGCGGCGATCGCCGCGGGGGCGAGCGGGGCGCGGCCGAGGTTGGTGTGCAGCACGACACCCGTCGCGTTGATCACCGGCGCGAGCGACGGCACGGCGAGCCGCCGCACGGCGGCGCGCACCGCCTCGTCCCACCCCTCGGCCGGCGCCGTCCCGCCGTTCACCCGCGCCTCGTCGACCGCCGCGCGCGCCGCTTTCACGACGAGCGCGCGCGGGTGGGTCGCGAGCAGCGGGGCGACGCCCGGCCCCGCGAGGAGCGAGTCAACCGAAGGCAACTGGCGGCGGGGATCGGTCATGGTGGCGTGCGTGGTGCGTGGTGCGTCGTATCCGCGCGCGCACGGTGCGTGGTATCCGGGGCGACAGGTTTGGGCACGGTGAAGCCGATTTCGCCGTCGCCCTTTTTCCCGATCAGGTTCGTCGCACCGGTGACCCGCACGAGGTAGCGCGTCTCGCGCTTCAGCGGATGCACCGGTCTGATCACGATTCTATCAGAAGGAATAGGACGCTGGGCGAGCAGCTGGCGCACCAGCGTCGTGTCCACGTACGACTTCGCCGGAGTCCGACTCGGCGCGGCTTGCCGCGGGGAAGGAGGAGGGGGCGCCGCTGGAGGCACCGGCGTCCCAGGGGGCACCGTCGGGTGAATGTTGGGACGGCCGGAAGTGTCGTGCACGATCGCCGGACGCTTGGTCGTGTCGCGCGCCGCGGCGGCAGCCGAATCCGCCTTCTGCCGCGCGGCGGCGGCGCCGGTGGTCAGCGAATCGTACACGCGCTGCGTGAGAATCCGGTCGATCGGGACCAGGGCTGAATCGGGCAGCTCGAGCAGGTGCACGTGCGTCGTGTCCAGCGCTTTGGCGGGATCGAGCGCCTGGCTGAACTCGACGCGCACCGAAATGGAATCGACGTATGTCGCGGTGCGGGGTCGAGGCGGCACCGTATCGTGCGGGAAGGCGAAGAAGGCGACGTTGCTGCTCGAGTCGAGGGTCACCTCGACGGAGTCGTACGCCTCGCGGAGGCCGCGGCGCCGGTCGTTGTTTTCATCCGCCGTCGCATACACGATGTAGCGTCCCGGTTGCAGGTTCGTGAGGTTGAACTGGCCGCCCGAGTCGGCCATGGTCAAGTACCCGACGCTGTCGGGCAGCGGCACCGCCTCGATCAGCGCGCGCAGCAGCACCGTCTGCTCGATCCACTTCAGCGCAATCCCACCGATGCGCGCGTGCCCGATCTCGGGACCGGTCGAGAACAGCACCGTCTTGCCGGAGTCGCTGCGATTGCGGCGCAGGTCGGTAAAGCCGGGCAGGATCTGGAGCCGGTAGACCCGTCGCTTCCAGCCTTCTTTTGGCTTGATCGTGACGCGGCTGCGATGCCAGCTCACCTTCACCGGACCAGCGACCGGTGACAGCAGCACCTGCTTCTCGAGGCCACTGATGCTGCCCGCTCCTCCGCCGCCCGCCATTTCTTCGACTACTTCGTTGAACTGAATCGCCGCGTCGCCGTGGAGGTCGGGGACGACCGCGCCGGATTCGGGCTTCACCGCGACAATTTTTGGTGGCTCCTTGTCCGGCGGCCCGCCGGGCGGGGTGCCGACACTCGCACACGCGAGCAGCGGCGCGGCGGCCGCGAGCGCGACTACGAGCAGCCGAGCGATTTGAGCTTGCCGGCCAGGACGTCGCGCTGATCGCGCCATGCTTTTTCCTTTTCGCGCTCCTTGGCCACCACGTCCTGCGGCGCGCGGGACACGAAGCTCTGGTTGGTCAGCCGTGCGGCCAGGCCCTCGAGTTGCTTTTCCAATCGATCCTTTTCTTCTGAGAGCCTGCGACACTCATTGCGAACATCGACGGCCCCCTCGAGTGCGACCACGACTTCGCTGCCGTCCCCGAAGACGGCGTGCGCGCCCACGGCGGCCGGCGCACCGTTCAACGCCAGGCTTTCGAGCTGCGCCAGTCGGAGAATTGTCTCGCGCTCGCCGACGAATGTCTCTGGCCTGTCGTTACCGCGCGCCACGATTGTAGCCCTGAGTCGAGTCTTGGGCGGGATGCGGTACTCGGCACGGATTGAGCGGATTAATTCGATTGCCTTCTTAACCCTTTCGAATTGCACATCGGCATCAGAATCCACTAACTGTGTGAGTAGCTCCGGCCACTTTGCGACCGCGAGGAGCTCGTTTGATTTTCGGCCCGGTAGCTTCTGCCACAGCTCCTCGGTAATGAATGGCACGACGGGGTGCAGCAACCGCAACACCGTGTCGAAACAGTAGACTAGCACCGAGTGAACGGTGCTCTTTGCGTCCTCGTCGCCCGACACCAGACGAGGCTTTACTGCTTCGACATACCAATCCGCGAGTTCATTCCAGGCAAATTCAGAACAACGCTTGGCCGCCTCATCCAGTCTGAAATCGGCCAGGTGGCCGGTCGCCGCGAAGATCGCGTTGTTGGCACGTGCGAGAATCCAACGATCAGCAAGCGTGAGCAGACGTCGATCAACGGTCTCGAGTGGCCGCACGTGGTTCGGCAACTGCCCCAGCACGAACTGCCCGATGTTCCAAAGCTTGTTCGCGAAATTGCGGCCCGGTGCAAACGTCGTCTCGAGGTCGTTGGGATCGAGCAGGAGGTCCGCGCCGAGCGCGGTGTTGGCCACACAGGTCCAGCGCAGCGCGTCGGCGCCGAACTTCTCGACCACGACCAGCGGATCGATGCCGTTGCCGAGCGACTTCGACATCTTGCGGTGTTTGGTGTCGCGCGCGATGCCGTGCAGGTACACCGTCGTGAACGGCTTCTGGCCCATGAAGTGGTAGCCCGACATGAGCATGCGGGCGACCCAGAAGAACAGGATGTCGGGCCCGGTCACGAGCGTGTGGCCGGGGTAGAAGCGCGCGAGGTCGGGCGTCTGCTCCGGCCAGCCGAACGTGGCGAACGGCCACAGCCACGACGAGAACCAGGTGTCGAGGACGTCGGGATCCTGCGAGGGCGTAGCGCCGCACTTCGGACACTTCTCCGGGTCCTCCCGGTCCGCCCACTGGTGCCCGTTCGCGCACGTGAACACCGGAATGCGGTGACCCCACCAGAGCTGCCGCGAGATGTTCCAGTCCCGGATGTTGTTCATCCAGTGCTCGAACGTCGCGTTCCAGCGCTCCGGCACGATGTGGAACTCGCCCTTGGCGTAGCCCTGCATCACCTTCTCCGCCAGCGGCTTCATTTTCACGAACCACTGATCGGAGAGCCGCGGCTCAACAACGGTGTCGCAGCGGTAGCAGCGACGCACTGCGTGGCGATGCTGCTCGACCTTCTCTAACAGGGCGGTCGCTCTGAGGCGCTCGATGATCTTCTTGCGCGCCTCGAATCGATCGACCCCGACGAACTCTCGCGGGACTCTTACGGCGGTCGGGCGGTCGAGGCGGTCACGACCGACTTGACCGCCGCCCTTGTTTTTGACCGCCGCCGTTGCTTCTTGACCGCCCTCCTCACCAAGCGTCCCGTCCTCTCGGATAACGAGCGGCATCTCGCTGGCGGGCCACACTCTCCGGGCGATATCGAAGTCATTGGCATCGTGCGCGGGCGTCACCTTGAGCAGCCCCGTGCCGAATCCCTGCTCGACGGCGTCGTCGGTCGCGATCGGAATGGCAACGCCGGAAAGCGGAATCTTCACCCGCTTCCCCTTGAGGCTCTTGTAGCGTGCGTCCTTCGGATTGAACACGAGCCCGATGTCTCCGAACATCGTCTCCGGCCTGGTCGTCGCCACCGTGACGAATCCGGAGCCATCCTCGAGCGGATACTTGATGTGATACAGATTCCCCTGCGTTTCGTGATGCTCGGCCTCTTCATCTGATAGCGCAGTGAGGCAGTGCGGGCACCAGTGGATCACGCGGTGGCCCCGATAGATCAGCCCCTCGTCCCAGAGGCGCACGAACACCTCGCGCACCGCGCGCGAGTAGTCCTCGTCGAGCGTGAAGCGCAGCCGCGACCAGTCGCACGAGCTGCCGATCACCTTGAGCTGCTCGATGATCGTGTTGCCGGTCTTCTTGACGAAGCACCACACCTCATCGACGAACCGCTCGCGGCCCAGGTCGAAGCGGGTCTTCCCCTCCTTGGCGAGGCGCTTCTCGACGACGTTCTGCGTCGCGATGCCGGCGTGATCGGTCCCCGGCAACCACTCGGCGGCGCGGCCGCGCATCCGCTCGAAGCGGATCAGCACGTCCTGAATGACGTTGTTGAGCGCGTGGCCGACGTGCAGGATGTCGGTGACGTTGGGGGGCGGAATGACGATGACGTACGGCTCAGCGCCGTCGCGCGGCTGGAACGCGCCGGCGTCGAGCCAGCGCTTGTAGATGCGGGGTTCTACGGGCCGCGGATCGTATGCCATTCCTTAATATAGAAGCGCCCACTAGAATATCGTCCAATGACATCGCCATCTTCGTTGTCCGATGAGACCCTCCCACCGGGACGCGTCGTGCGCTGGATACTGCTCGGCGGCGTGATTCTGTTCTCGGTGGGACTCTACTTCCGGTTTGGATTGCATACGCCGCCCATGGAGAACGCACCGGCCGGCAACGCAACGACATCGACTCCCTAGACATGCCCCCTTCCGAGATTCAGGTCGTCCTGCCGGATGGGAGCAAGAAAGGCCTGCCGGCGGGCGCGACGGGCGCCGATTTAGCCCGGGCCGTGGGCCCGGGCCTGGCAAAAGCGGCTCTTGCGATCCGCGTCAACGGCGACGTGCGCGACTTGCAGCGCCCGCTCCCCGACGGCGCCACGGTCGCGATTCTCACGAACAAGGACGCTCAGGCACTCGACGTGCTGCGCCACTCGTCGGCGCACGCGCTGGCGACTGCCGTGCGGCAGCTGTTCCCGCAGGCCCAGATCGGCTTCGGCCCACCGATCGAAGACGGGTTCTACTACGACTTCGATATCGGCCGGCCGTTTACGCCCGAGGACATCGCAGCGATCGAAAAGAAGATGGGCGAGGTGGTGAAAGCCGATTACCCGTTCACCCGCGAGGAAGTCTCGCGCGCGGAAGCCAAGAAGCGCTTCAAGGATGATCCGCTCAAGCTCGAGCGAATCGATGACCTCAAGGAAGACGAGGTCATCTCGGTGTACACGGACGGTCCGTTCGTCGATCTGTGCCGCGGGCCGCACGTCCCCAGCACCGGCAAGATCCAGCATTTCAAGCTGCTGCATGCCGCCGGCGCCTATTGGCGCGGCGACGAGCGGCGCCAGATGCTGCAGCGCATCTACGGGACGGCGTGGTTCACCAAGGAGGCGCTGGAGCAATACCTCCACCGGCTGGAAGAGGCGCGGAAGCGCGACCATCGCGTCATCGGAAAGCAACTCGATCTCTTCTCGATTCAGGAAGACGTGGGGCCGGGGCTGATCATGTGGCATCCCAACGGCGCGATCCTGAACTTCGAGCTGCGGCGCTTCATCGAGGACATCATCCTGCAGCGCGGCTACCAGCTCGTGTACACGCCCAACGTGACGCGCGAGCAGCTGTTCCTGCGCTCCGGCCACCTGCCGCTCTACGCCGCGAACCAGTTTCCGGCGATGGGGGCGGGGGAGGGCGAATCGGAGGACGTGCGCTACCGCGTCAAGCCGATGAACTGCCCCATGCACATCCTCATCTACGCGAGCCAGCAGCGCAGCTATCGCGATCTCCCGATTCGGCTCGCCGAGATCGCGAATGTGTATCGCAACGAGCGGTCGGGGACGCTGCACGGCATGCTGCGGGTGCGCGGCCTGTCGATGGACGACGCGCACATCTTCCTCCGCGAGGATCAGATCGAGGAGGAGATCTTCAGTCTCCTCGACATCGTCGAGCTTGTGATGGGAAAGACGTTCGGGCTGCAGTATCGGCTCGACCTGGCGACCCGCCCCGACAAGAAGCTGGGCACCGACGGGATGTGGGAGATCGCCGAAAAGGCGCTCGAGAGCGCGTTGAAGCGCCGAGGGTTGCCCTTCAAGATGGATATCGGCGGCGGCGCATTCTACGGGCCCAAGATCGACATCAAATTCAACGACGCGATCGGTCGCGAGTGGCAGGGCGCCACGATTCAGCTCGACTACGAGCTGCCGGAGCGCTTCAAGCTCGAGTACACCGGCAACGACAACAAGCCGCACCGCACCGTGATGATTCACCGGGCGATCTTCGGCACACTCGAGCGCTTTGTCGGCTTCTTGATCGAGCACTTCGCTGGGGCGTTCCCGCTGTGGCTATCACCAGTCCAGGTCCGGGTGCTCCCGATCGCCGATGGCCAGATGGACGCCGCGCGCGCGGTGCACGACACGCTGCGCCAGGCGGGAATTCGGTCGGCATTAGACGAGCGCTCCGAGACGCTGAACTACAAGATCCGCGACGCGGAGACGCACAAGGTGCCGTACATGGCGGTGGTGGGGCAGCGGGAGGCGGAGGCCAAGTCGGTTGCCGTGCGGGGTCGCGGGGCGGGGAACAAGCAGGTCGTGATGCCGATTAGTGAGTTTGTGGAGAAGCTGAAGCAAGAGGTTCACAGTAGGAGTCTGACACCATTAATTTGATCAACAGGCTGAAGCCTGAGCCCAAGGAGACACTGCCCTTAAGGGCAGCGATTCACTGGGCCCACTCTTCAGAGTGTGGACATCTATAATGAGCAACGACACCACTACCCCCGTCATCCTTTCCGCCTGCCGCACCCCCATCGGCCGGTACCTGGGCGGCTTGTCCCCATTGCCGGGGCCGCGCCTCGGCGCGCTGGTCATCCGCGAAGCGATGCGGCGCGCCGCGGTGCCCGACAACACGGTCGACGAAGTCATCATGGGCAACGTGCTGCAGGGCGGTGAAGGGCAGGCGCCCGCGCGCCAGGCGGCGATTCATGCCGGCCTGCCGGGCACGATCCCCGCGATGACGATCAACAAGGTCTGCGGCTCCGGGCTCAAAGCGGTGATGCTCGCGGCGCAGGCGATCAAGGCGGGCGACGCGCAGTGCGTCGTGGCGGGCGGCTTCGAGTCGATGTCGAACGCGCCGCACTACGTCTACGGCATGCGCAGCGGCATCAAGGCCGGCAACAGCGAGCTGGTCGACGGCATGATTCGCGATGGGTTGTGGGATTCGTTCTCCAACACGCACATGGGTAACCTGGCCGAGTACACGGCGAAAAAGGCCGGCATCTCTCGTCGTGAGCAGGACGAGTTTGCGCTGCAGAGCCACCGGAAAGCGGTCAAAGCGATGGAATCATGCTTTTTTAAAGCCGAGATCGTTCCCGTCGATAAAGTTGAGAAGGACGAGAGCCCGCGCGCCGACACTTCGATCGAGAAGCTCGCGGCGCTGAAGCCGTCGTTCGAAAAAGACGGCACCGTGACGCCGGGTAACGCGCCGGGGCTAAACGACGGCGCGAGCGCCCTGGTTGTGGCATCGCTCGCGTTCGCCCAGGCTCAGGGCGCCAAGCCGATGGCGAGAATTACCGGGTATGCAACCGGCGGAGGCGAGCCGAAGGATCTGTTCTTTGCGCCGATCGTTGCCGTGCAGAACTTGATGAAGAAGACGGGGGCAAAGATCTCCGATTACGATCTCATCGAAGCGAACGAAGCGTTCGCGGTCCAGGCGCTCGCCGACGGCAAGGCCCTCGGCTGGGATTGGTCGCGCGTCAACGTGCACGGCGGCGCCATCGCGCTCGGCCACCCGATCGGCGCCTCGGGCGCGCGCGTTCTGACGACGCTCTTGTATGCGCTCAAGCAATACGGCAAGCACACTGGCCTCGCCACGCTCTGTCTCGGTGGCGGTAATGCTGTGGCACTCTCAGTGGAGATGATCTAAATGACAGATCTTGCGTTGGGCGTGCGGCGTGCGGCATGGGGAGCGCGAGTTCTCGGCGTGATGCTTGGTGCCGTGTTGGTGGCTCTGGCGGCGCAGGTTTCGATTCCACTGCCGGGCACGCCGGTGCCGATGACGCTGCAGCCGATGGCCGTGCTGCTCGTGGGCGGCCTGTTGGGCGCCCGTCTCGGCGCCCTCAGCATGATCCTCTATCTGGCGATGGGTGCGGCGGGGCTGCCGGTGTTCACACCGAGTCCGCTCTTGCTGCCTGGGATCGCTCGGTTGTTCGGCCAGACCGGCGGCTATCTGCTCTCGTATCCCGTGGCGGCCTGGGCGGTGGGTGCCATTACTGCAGACGGTCGTAACGTGTGGCGTGTGGCGTGCGGCGTATTCGCGGGGCTGGTGCTGATCCACCTGGGTGGTCTCGCACAGCTCGCGATTCTCACCGGCAACCTCTCCGCCGCGGCGCGGTTCGGCACGCTGCCATTCCTGCTGGGCGACCTGGTCAAGATCGCTGTACTGGTGCCAGTCCTGGCGAAGCTCGCTCCAACGATTCGCGCGCGCCTCTGATGGCGCGCGTTTCGTTTGCGGATGTAAAGGGCGTCGGGATCGCGCTGGCGTGGATCCTTCTCTACGCGGCGATCGGCCTCGGCATCACGATCGGCATCGCCGAGCTGGTGCCGGGGTGGGGTGGTCCAACCTGGTACGTGTTCCGCAACGGCGCGTTCGAAGTCATCGGCTTCGTCGTGGCCACGGTGGTCGTCGGCCGCCTGCTCAACAAGTACTCGTGGGATCGGATAGGCTGGCATACGCAGCCCGGCGGCCTCATGCCGCGCCTCTGGCGCGGGATCGGCCTCGGCGGGCTCATGGCGATGCTCGCGATCGGGCTCGCGTTCGTGATCGATCGCGCGACGGTGCGCTACACGGGTGACTGGAGCCTCTGGCCCCGCGTCGTATTGCCGCTCGCGGTCGGGCTGCTGCTCGCGGCGCTCGGCGAGGAGCTCATGTTCCGCGGCTATCCGCTGCGGCGTCTCGCCGACGCGATCGGCCCGCTGCCCGCGATGCTGATCCTCGCCGTACTGTTCGGCCTGGCGCACGCGAAGAACGACAACGCCACCTTTTTCAGCACTGTGAACGTCGCGCTCGCCGCGATCTGGCTGTCGTTCGCGTTCTTCTCGGCGGGCGGGATGGCGCTCGCCTGGGGGCTGCATTTCGGCTGGAACGCGGGCCTCGCGATCCTGTTCGATGCTCCCGTCAGCGGCCTCGCGTTCAGCGTGCCCGTCGTCGAGTACACCCCGGGCCGCCACGCCTGGGTGGACGGCGGCGCGTTCGGTCCCGAAGGCGGGATCGTTACCACGATCGTCCTGATCGCCGGCACGCTCGCCGTGATCGGCGCACGCGTCAAGCAGCCGCGCACCTGGCTCGCCGGATGAGTCGTGTAGCCGTGGTGGGCGCCGGGACGATGGGAAACGGGATCGCGCACGTGTTTGCGCTGTACGGCTGGGAGACCGCCCTGCTCGACGTTTCGCGTGACCAACTTGCGCGAGCTGTCTCAGCGATCAAGGACAACAGTGAACGACAAGTGCAGAAGGGTGCCATGACAGAGGATGCGAGGCAGCGTCTGCTCGATCGCATCTCGACCGATACATCACTTGAAGTCGCTCAGGGCGCCGAGTTGGTTGTAGAAGCGGCAACCGAGAATCCCGCCATCAAGTTTGGCATCTTCCGCGATCTCTCTCGCATTTGCCGGCCGAATACGATTCTCGCGAGCAATACGTCATCTATCTCGATCAATGACATCGCCGAACAGACCGATCGGCCAGAGCAGGTGATCGGGATGCATTTCATGAATCCCGTCCCCGTAATGACGCTCGTAGAAATCGTTCGTGGTAAGCAGACTGCCAAACATGTCGTCGACCGCACCGATCAGATTTCGAAGAGCCTCGGCAAGACGCCAGTGATTGTGAAGGACTCGCCAGGGTTCGTCTCCAATCGCGTGCTGATGCCAATGATCAACGAGGCGATCTTCTGCGTGCAGGATGGTATCGCCACCGCGGAGGGCGTCGATACGGTGATGAAGCTGGGCATGAAGCATCCGCTCGGACCCCTCGCGCTCGCCGATCTCATCGGTCTCGACGTGTGTCTCGCGATCATGGAGGTGCTGCAGGAGGGCCTGGGTGACAAGTATGCGCCGGCGCGGCTCTTGAAAGAGATGGTCGCGTCTGGACGGTTGGGCCGCAAGTCTGGTGCGGGGTTTTATGTCTACCGCGACTGACGTCCGCGAGCAGGTCGTCGAGCTCGCCCGCGAATTCGCGCGCGAAAAGATCGAGCCGTTCGCCGCCGAGTGGGATCGGACGAGCCACTTCCCGCGCGATGTGGTCGACGAGCTCGGCAAGCTCGGCTTCCTCGGCATGTGCACGCCCGAGGAGTACGACGGCATGGGTCTCGACAGCGTCACGTACCTGATGGTGCTCGAGGAAATCTCCGCCGCCGATGCGGCGCTCGC
>DASWEL010000321.1:0-3287 GCA_036394755.1 Gemmatimonadales bacterium
GTGAAGTCATATGTATCTATGTGGGAGGCTTGTCGCTATTGAAAATGTTGCCCAGCACCTTCCACTCACCGTTCACGCGCGTCCACGCCTCCACGAACTTCCCTGCGTCCTCGATGCGCTGCCCCTTGGGACCGTCCAAACCGAGCTTGTAGGGGCCGGTGGCGACCGCCAGGTCTCCCGCGCTCGATACGACGACCTTGGACGACTCAAAGGTGAGCGAAAGGTTCGGCGCTTTCAGTATCCCGGCCCACGCCGACCGCACGGCGGCGCGCCCGCTCACGCGAGGAGCCCCAGGCGGCAGGAACTCCCCGTCCTCGGCATAGACGTTGCCGATCGCCATCGTGTCCTCCGCGGCCACGGCCTTAACCCATCTCCTTTCCAGCTCGCGGATGGCCCGCTCTTCGGCGGCGACGTCGGCGTGGGGGGCACAACCGCCCAAGCCCGCGGCGGCGGTGAGGGCGAAGATCAGGCTGACAGGGCGCATGGAAACCTCGGGGGCGAAGAAACGTTGATTCGTCGAGCCGCGCACACGGCTCACGCGTTTCGACGGCGTGTCTTAGAGACTCCTAACGGACCCCCGCTTGGGTCCGGGACAGGCTCGCCGAGCGCGGTTGCCAAATCGATTTGATGGTCCTGTTCCTCTACGAGGATGCGGCGAATCTGCTCCGCCATGGCGTACTCCCCGAGCGCTTCACACTGCCGGATGCGGTCGCGGTAATTGCGGATAGTGTCTGTTTCATTCTCCAGATCGTACCGCAGCATGTCCTTCGGATCGTTCGATGTGCGGACCGGTTTGGCGGAGACCGCTGGCATCTTGCCGAGATAGTCGACCTGCCGCGAGATGGTTAAAGCGTGATCGAGCTCCTGCTTGGCGTGAATCTCGAGCTGCGCCGCGATGTCCATGTACTGGGCGCCGCTCAACACTTGGGAATACACGACGTACGCGATGATGGCTTGGTATTCGCGTGACAAATCCTCGTTGAGGAGCTCCGCGAGGCGCTCGCGAGAGATCTCCTCCGGCGCGGTCATGGAATGTGTTCTCCTCGCGAGTCCGATTAGTTGGCCAGCAACTGCGGAATCGTCGCCGTCGCGCTGACTCGGAGCCGGAGCCACATCCCGGCGGCGCCGTGCCCGGGCACGCCGCAGGCGATCAGGTACTCTCCCGCTGGCTGCGCCGCGAAGCGCATGTCGTCGGTTGCTTCGGAAGGAAGCCCTTGCGCAAGCTTGAGGGTGAAAGCACGTGGGATCGCAGGATCGCCGGGCAGAGCCGGCGGCGGCGTCTGTGGCGCGATCACCTCGGCGCTGTGCGGCAACACCCCGTCATGGTTACGGAAGTCGATCTCCGTTTGCCAGCCGACGGGTACGACGAGCGTGAGCTGTCCGTCGCGGAACCCGTTGAAGTTCAGGGCGCCGTTAAGCCCGGTGAGTCCGGCGATCAATTGGAAGCGGACGGTCTTGGCGGCCGTGTCGAAGCTGAGCCAGGTCGGATCTACGTTTTGCTGCTGGGCCGTCGCGGGCGCGGCGGGCGACGCCGAACGTCGATTCGCCACGGACAGCGCGTACACCGCGGACCGAAGCGGCGGCAAGGGATCATCGGAGAGTTGAATCCCATCACTGAGGAAGATCGGGTTGAATTGGAGCTTCCGCGACACTTCGGCATTGTCCGGCGCGACGGTCGTGAGCGTGACGACGCCGAGCTCGACGAGCTTCCGGTCGTCCGGCCAGACCACCGATGCATCCGCGGTCGGATCACCCGGGTTCGGGAGCTGCACGAGCACACGAACCTTCACCGACTGTTTCGCCAGCCGGCGCGTGAGCTCGTCGAAGAGGTAGTTGGCCGACACCTTCGCCGCGGCGGCCGAGTCCAGGTAGTTCGGGCCGGCGACAGGGACGAGCCGGTAGCGGCCCGGCTGCTTCACGTTTTGCGCGTTGACGAAGATGAACGCGTCGTTGCCGTAGTACACTTCCGTGGCGAAGCTGACCGGCACCCGCGCGGGGTCGGTCACGAATTTCATGGCGGCCGGATGCGTGCCGAGAAACGCCTCGATCGGCGACGGATGCTTACTGTCGGGCTTGGTCGCGAGCGCCGCGTCGAGGAATGCGGCGAAGTCCTCGCCGGTGCCCACGACGAAACCGTTGTGCGAGTTCGCCACGATGTCCGTGTAGGCGCCGTTCGGCAGCTGGAAGCGAAGGGCGAGGCCGCGTGGCACCGCGTAGGGGCTGTTGTCGGCAACGTCCGGGACGCCGCTTCCGTTCGAGTAGCGGGCGACGACCGGTGTCGACGCCGCCACCAGGTGAGGAGCGCGGCTCAGCGACGTCGCGCCGCGCGATGGCGCGAACGTGCCCGTCACGATAATGCCCTTGGCATGCGCGATACGGTAGCCGGGGTGTACGCCACCGGCGAGCGCAATGAAGTCATCGGCGATGCGCTGCTGAAGGCTCTTGTCCTGCCCCTGGAGAGCGAGCGGATAGCAAGCGAGACCGCAGGCCAGGCCGACGCCAACCGACCACCGCGCGAACATATGAGACTCCTGAGAAGGATGGTGAAGCACGTCGACGCTATCGTAGCGTGTGTGGGATCGCGAATCTATCGGACGATGGTATTGGGCGCCTGGACGGCGCTCAGCCCGCCGATCGTCGACGTCAAGCCGGTGCTCGACCGCCGCGTCGAGCGTTGAGCCTGCTCAGTGGAGGAAGTCCACGATGGTGGAAACCGTGGCGGTCGGATTCTCCTCCATCAACCAGTGCCCAGAGTGGGGAATGACGACCTCCTGGACGTTGCTGGCGGCGGCGCGCATGACCACCGCCGTCATCGGGCCGAACGATGCCTCGCCGCCCACCGCCAGGACGGGCATGGCCAGCATGCCCTTGGCCACGAATGCCTTGTTGTCGATGGCATCCTGATCGAAGGCCTTGAACTGCTCAAAGCCGGAATGCATGGCGCCGGGAAGGGCGTACAGCCTGGCGTAGTGCCGGCGTGAGGCTTCATCGAAGCGCTTCGGATCCGCCGAGAATTCGTTCCAGAAGCGGTCGAGATAGATCCGCTCGCGCCCCTTGACCAGCCGTTCCATATCCGGGCCGCCGAACCGGAAGTGCCAGAGCAGCGGATTCTTCAGGATCTCGTCCCATGGACCGACGCCCGGCACCGGTCCATCCAGGAGGGCGAATTTCATGACGCGTCCCGGTTGGCCCGCTGCGAAGGCGTAGCCCACCATGTTTCCGATGTCGTGGGTGACGAGATCGACCTTGTCGATCTGGAGCGTGTCGAGGACGGCGGCGACGTCGCC
>DASWEL010000322.1:0-9516 GCA_036394755.1 Gemmatimonadales bacterium
TACTCTCTCCATGACCTCGGCCGTCTTGTCGTGGTTCCTCAGGACGTGGCGTCTGAGGAGAACCACGGCGTCGTCGTCAGCGGGCCGCTCTAACCGTATGGGCGTAACTTACATCCGCCTCGTCGGCACCGTGCTCTGCGAACTCAACGACGACTGGGCCATCGTGCGCCGCTACATGACCATCGCACCGCGCGCGGAGGTGATCGAGACCCCCGCGCCCAAGGCCCAAACGATCTGGCGTGAGTTTCGCCCTGACTACCCCATGACGCGCGCGCGTTGAGCACCGGCAAAACGCACGTGCGCTCCAGCGAGTTGCTACGGAATGCAGCCCGCAGTCATAAGTCCAAAGACAGCGACTGACGGCGGACTGACGCGCTCAAGACGCTCAGATATGGCGACCCCGACCAGCGCGAAAAACCGCGTCAAGTCGGGGGCATTGATTGGAGCGGAACACCGGGTTCGAACCGGCGACCTTCGCCTTGGCAACGAGGCAGTCCGCCATCCACGATTCTCCACGACCCTCCCCGAATCAGCAAGGACCTGTGATTTCCTTAGGGTCCTCAGGCTCCCCCTCCGAGCCCAGCTCCACGAATCTTCACGCGGATTCTCGACCTTCATGTGCCCAGAATGTGCCACGATCGCGCCGCAGCACCACGCGCCCCTCACTCGACGTCATGCAGGTGGCAGCCCTACTCGGATGTTCGACCGCGCACGTCTACCTGCTGTGCGAGCAGGGCAAGTTGCCCCACTCCCGCAACATCCGGAACGCGATCAGGTTCGACTGCAAGGCAGTCGGTTACGTTCTTCGGAGCGCGATCTCCAAGGATCATTCCTGAAGACCATGCCGAGACCCCCTGTATCTTCACCGTCCGCCGACGACTCTGCGAGCCTCGACGACGTCCGGCGCGTCCGAGCCGCCCGTGATGCGCGAGAGTGCTCGGGCGACGTCCTCTCTTGCGCGCTTCTTCTTCGCACCGGAGGTGATGGCGTGAAGGCTCAGCGCCGCGCGCAGCTCGAGGCTCGTTGAGGACTGCCTGCGCGCGATCTCGAGTGCCGCTGCGATCGAGCGGTCCGCTTCCGCCGCGTCCCTCGACTGCAGAAGCTCTCCTCGCAGACGATGAAGCTCCGACTCGAGCCAACGCTCTTCGCTCGTCTCGATCGACCCGAGCGCCTCGGAGACCACTGCAAGCGCCTTGTCTGTACAACCCAGGCGGGCATACATGGCGGCGAGGAGCACGCAGGCCATCGTTCGGCCGTGCCAAGCGCCTTCCCACGGCTTGCTCACCAGCTCACCGGCGCGCTCCTCGGAGAGCGGCGCACCGAGCTCCGCGTCGGCCCAACGGAGCACGAGGTCCGCGCGCCGTGTCCACAGGCCGAACGCCCCCTGTCCGGCAAGATCGAGCGCGCGGTGCGCGAGCTCCTTAGCCTTCGCCGGCTCCCGACGCCACGCATGCAGCGTGGCCCAGTCGCTTAGCAGCGCGGCGCGCTCCCAGGAATCTTTCAGCGCGTCGGCGGCCTCGTAACCTCGACGCGCCAAGGTGACAGCTTGATCCGGTTTTCCCGCGAGCCACAGCGCGTAGCCGCCCCAGGCCATGGCTGCGATGCGGGCCCCCGCGGCCTCCGGCGCCGGTGCCCCCTCTGCCACGCGGAAAATCCCGATCGCCTCGAACCTTCGGCACGCGTCCTGGAGATCCCCGCGGATGAGCACTCTGAGGGCTTCGAGCTCGTTGGCGGACGCGCGAAGCGCGCCGGGCAGGTGCTCGAGCAGCGGGGCGGCCGCGCGCGCATGGTCGCTCGCCGCGCGCAGGTCCCCGCGCACCACGCCCAGCACCTCGAGGCGGATCAACACTTCGGCGAGCGACGCCTTGTCGTCGAGGCGTGCCGCGAGCTCTCTCGCCTTCTCCAGCATCGGAAGCGCGCCGTCCGTCAATCCGTCGCGCTCATACAGCCGCCAACCGAGACCGAGCGCGGCGCGCATCCCGAGCACGTCGCGCTCTCGATTCTCCGGCAAGTCCTCGGTGAGCACGCGGACGCGCTCGTAGTGCGCGACCGACTCGTGCAATCCGTAATGCAGGCCGGTGCGGTCTCCCGCGGCGAGGTAATAGCGGGCCGCCCTCGCCGGCATCTGTCCGCGATCGAAGTGCACCGCCAGCTCCGCGGCGACTTCTTCTTCTCGCCGCGCATACCCCGCCTCGAGCCGCTCCCCGATCTTGCGGTGCCACGCCCGGACCGTCGCCGACGTGCTCCGCATCAGCGCCGCGTGCTGGAACAGCGAGTGACCGAACGCGTACCGCGATTGAATGGTGCCATCCGGCCACGTCTCGGTTCCGATGTACTGGAGGAGTCGCCGCTCGTTCGCGAGCGACTCGCACGCCGAGTCGACGCCGTCGGCGTCGGCGTCGAGAGCGTAGGCGACGACTCCGGCGGTGAAGGTCATGCCGGCGACCGCTGCCACCTCGATGATCCTCTGTTCGGCGTCTGCCAATCGATCGATCTGCGCGTCGATCAGCCGGCGAATACTGTCGGGCCGCCGGACCGCGACCTCTTGCACGCTCGTCGTGAGATCCCACCGCCCGTCACGCTCGCGGAGGAGGCCCTGCCCTTCGAGATCGTCCACGAACGTCGTGATGAAGAGAGGGTTCCCGCTCGTCGATTGGTGGAGCGTTCCGGTGAACGCGGGCGGAAATCGGTGGTGCGGGAAACGCTTTGCGAGGTAGGCGTCGACGGACTCGACACTGAGACCGTCGAGCGCGATGGTCGACGCTTGCCGATGCGCAATGAGCTCGGCCGTGAACTTCGAAACGGAGTGCCCGCGCGGCACCTCGGCGGGTCGATAGGTGCCGACGATCAGTAATCGCGCTGGTTCGCGCCTGCTCGCCATGAACGCAAGGAGCTCGGCCGTCGAAGGGTCGGTCCAGTGGAGATCGTCGAAGACAAGGATCACTGGGCCGTGGGCGCTCAATGCAGCGAGCGCCTCCACAAGCTCCTGGAACGAGCGCGCCTGCGTCGCGCCGCTCGTACGGCGCTGCAGTTCGGCGAACCGAGCGGCGCTCACCAGCCCCGGTATCTGCGTGAGCCAGGTGGGCGCGTGCTCGGTGAACACATCAATGGCGCGCGCACCGCCACGACCTCGACATAACGTGCCGATGGCGTCGAGCACCGGGAGAAAGGCCTGCCCCGTCCCGTATTGCTCGACGCACGAGGAACGACCGACGAGCGACCCCTTGGCGCCAGCGGTCTCGACGAACGCGTCGACGAGCGTCGTCTTGCCGACGCCCGCCTCGCCCGTCACGAAGACGGTCGTACGGCGATGGTCGCGAGCCGACCGGAGAGCGGCTTGTAGAGCGCTGATCTCCTGCTCGCGTCCGACGACTCGATTGGCGATCGTCTCCGCCGGCGACTCCTCGTGGCCGACCGACCCGCGGTCTTCCGCGTACTCATGCTTGACCTCGGCGACGAAGCGATAGCCCCGCCCCACCACGGTCTCGACGACACCCTCGCCAAGGGCGCCGCGCAGATCGTGTACGTGGGTCCGGAGCAAGCTGTCGCTCATCGCGATCCTCCCCCACACGGCCTCGACGATCTCCGCCTGCGTCACCAGCCTTTGCGGGTTCTGGACGAGGTAGCGAAGGATCGCGAATGGCTTGCGACGAAGCGGAACCTCCTTGTCGTCGCGCCACAACCGCTCCGCGTCGAGATCCAGCAGAAAAGGGGGAAACGAGAGCAGGTGAGCCTCGGGGCTGTGGTGCGGGAAGCGTACACGATTTGTCGCACGTTTGACGGATGTCAACCCGGCCCACGGGTAGCGAAGGAACCCATGGTCCAGGTCGCAAACCTCCACAGTCACGAGAGAGCGCCATGAGGATCATCGGCGTGTCTGTGCCCGTGCTGACTGCGAACATCGAATCGGCGACCGCGCGCTACGGGTCGCTCCTGGGCGAGGAGGTCAAGGCGCGGTTCGTCATGCCGGGGCGCGGACTGACGCTCGCGCTCTTCGGGAACGTGACGCTCATCGGCGGGGCCGAGCGAGACCTCGCTCGTGTCAAGGATCTGCGGGCCACGTTCACGGTCGACTCGCTCGCGGAGTTCGAGGCCCATCTTCGATCCTGGGGCGCAACGATTCTGCAGCCTCCGGCCCCCACGCCCGCGGGCAAGAACATGGTCGTCAGGGACGTCGAGGGTTTGGAGTTCGAGCTCGTGGAGCCGATGAATCGGAGGATGACGTGGTGAACCGAACCGCAGTCCTGTGGGCGCTGAATGCGATGGCGTGCAGCGCAATTCAGGCGTCGGCTCCCGCATCAAAGCCTTCCAGTGCCAGCAGCACAGACCTTCCGCCGGCGGCGGCCGCGCTGACGCCTTACGCAACTGTCACGGACGAGCGGCTTCAGCATCCGGAAGCCGGCGATTGGCTGATGTATCGGCGCACTTACGATGGCTCGGGCTTCAGCCCTTTGAGCCAAATCAACGCGAAGAACATCGCGAATCTATCCCTCGCCTGGTCGCTCAATACGGATCTGGTCGACGCCCACGAAACGACGCCCATCGTCAACCACGGGCGTATGTTCATCACCACGCCCGGCAATAACGTCGTCGCACTCGATGCCCGGACCGGCAGTCAGCTTTGGCGGTATGTGAAGAAGTATCCCGAGGGCCTCTTTCAACTGCATCCGACCAATCGGGGCGTAGCTCTGTACGGCGACCGGGTTTACATGGCCACCACGGATTGCCAGCTCGTGGCGCTCGAGGCCGCCACGGGCAAGGAAGCCTGGTCGGTTCCGATCGATGATTTCAAGACCGGCTGCTACGCAACGCTGGCGCCGCTGGCTGTGCGAGGCAAGATCCTCGTTGGTTACTCCGGTGGGGAATTTGGCGTCCGCGGCTCGGTAAGCGCCTACGACGCCGGGAGCGGCAAGCGAATCTGGCGCACCTACACGGTGCCCTCACCTGACGAACCAGGCGGGGACACCTGGAAAGACGATGGATACAAGCGTGGAGGCGGCTCCATCTGGATCACCGGCGTCTTCGATCCCGCGTTGAACATCACTTACTGGGGCACCGGAAATCCGGCGCCGTGGGTCGCTGACAATCGTCCCGGCGACAACCTGTACACGGACTCGACGCTGGCGCTCGACGTCGAGACCGGCCAATTAAAGAGCTACCACCAATACACGCCTCACGATTCCTTTGACTGGGACGAAGTATCGGCGCCCCTGCTGATCGACACCGAGATCGACGGAAAGCCGGTCAAGACGGCCACGCATGCCGGCCGCAATGGATATCTCTGGATTCTCGATCGCGATCGGGGACAGCTGAAGTTTCTCCACGCCTTCCCGTTTTCCAATAACAACGTGTTCACGTCGATTGACGCGCAGACGGGAAGACCGGCCGTCGATGAATCGAAGCGTCCCGGCGCCGGGCAAGGTGCCGGATTCTGCCCGAGCATCGGCGGCGGCAAGGACTGGCCGCCGGAGGCGTGGAGTCCGCAGACGAAGCTCCTGTACGTTCCTGCCAACAACAACATCTGCACCTATCTGCCGAAAGGCGGTGTGCCAAAGCAGGACACCGGCGGGTTCTATGTTGGATACGAAGTGGAGAGCATCTTCGGATCCGTTCGCACCGCCGCGGGCGCCGCCGATCATCTCGGCGAGCTTCAAGCGTGGGATTTGAATACCGGCAAGCGCGTCTGGCAGCACAACTTCAAGACCATTCTCTGGGCGCCGTTATTGGTGACGGGAGGAGACCTGTTATTCGCGGGTGGAACGCCCGATCGGGAGTTCAGGGCGTTCGACGCGCGCACGGGGGATCAACTTTGGAGCTTCCCGGCTCCCGCCGGCGTGATTGGCATTCCCACGTCCTTTGAAGTCGACGGCGAGCAGTACATCGCCGTCACCGCTGGTTGGGGACTCGACGCGCAGGGCGTTCAGAACGGGATCGACAAGATTCGAGGGACGACAACGGTGGTTCCCAAGGCCGGTACGGTGTTGGTCTTCAAGCTTCGCAAAGCCTGAGCGGAAGTCAGGTTCGGAGCCACTCATGGATAAAAAGGACAGCCGAACGGAAAGACCGCACCCGCGCTCGCGCCGTGAGTTCTTGTATGCGGTTGGTGGCGCCGGAATCGTGTCAGCTGCTGGGCTGGCATCGATGGGCGCCCGGCCGAGTGCCACGAAGAACGACCGCAGGAGGAGCCAGATGGAGAGCCCGATCGAGGTAGTGCGCAGGTTCTGCAAGGCGTGGTCCGACAATCTCGGGGCCGCCGAGCTGGCCGCGTTTTTCACCGACGACGCTGTCTACCACAATATCCCGCTGGCGCCGGTCACCGGCAGGGAGGCCATCGCGAAAAACATCGCCTCGTTCATCCGCCCTGGCGCGCCAGGCATCGAGGGCATCCAGTTCCACGTCATCCACATCGCAGCCAATGGTCCGGTCGTAATGACCGAGCGGGTGGACGCCTTCAAGCTCCCCGACAAATCGTTCGAGTTGCCGGTCATGGGGATCTTCGAAATCAGGGACGGCAAGATCAAAGCCTGGCGCGACTATTTCGATATGCAGCAGTTTACAAGCCGGATGGGATAGGGCCACCCGATGAATAACGACCACTCGCGGCGTAAGTTCATCGGTGGGGCCGGTATCTTGTCAGCCGGGCTGGTGCTGACGGCCGCCCGGCGTGCCGGAGCCAGGTCTGTGCGGCTCTCGATCCCCGCCGCCACGAAGGACATCGTACCCTTCAAGGTCGATGTGCCGCAGGCAGCGTTGGACGATCTCAAAGAGAGGTTGGCCAATACCCGCTGGCCGGACAAGGAAACGGTCACCGACTGGTCGCAGGGAGTGCCGCTGACCAAAGCGCAGTCGCTCGTTGAATACTGGCGCGATAAGTATGATTGGCGCCGGTTCGAGGCTCGCATCAACGCCTTCCCGCAGTACCGCACACAGATCGACGGGCTTGGAATTCACTTCATCCACGTGCGCTCCCCTCGCCGGAACGCGCTGCCGATCATTCTCACGCACGGATGGCCGGGATCGGTCGTGGAGTTCATGGAGATCATCGGCCCGCTCAGCGATCCCACCCGCTACGGGGGGCCGGCGGAGGACGCGTTCCATGTCGTCGTGCCGTCGCTCCCGGGCTTTGCCTTCTCCGACAAGCCGGCCGAGACGGGCTGGGGCGTGAACAGGATCGCCCTCGCCTGGGGGACACTGATGCAGCGCCTTGGTTACAAGCGCTGGGTGGCGCAGGGAGGCGACTGGGGGGCGGGCGTGACGCACGCCCTGGCGCATCAGCGGCCCCCGGGGCTGATCGCGGCCCATGTGAACTGGCAGTTCGTCTTTCCCGAAAAGCTGCCGAAGGACCCCACGCCTGCCGAGCGCAGAGCCATCGACCGGGCGTCGTGGTTCGCCAACGATCAGAGCGGCTATTTTCGCGAACACGCGACGCGTCCGCAGACCATCGGCTATCCGCTTGCAGACTCGGCCGCGGGTCAGGCGCTGTGGATCTACGAGAAGTTTCAGGCCTGGACCGACAATCACGGCAATCCTGAAGACGCGCTCGCGGTCGACGCGATGCTCGACGATATCAGCCTCTACTGGTTCACCGACACCGCCGCATCGTCGGCCCGCATCTACTGGGAGAACACCCGCGCCGGATTTGGAGGCCTCCCCTCCAGAGGCAGGATCGAACTGCCAATGGCCGCGTCGGTCTTTCCGCACGAGATATTCTGCCCGCCAAAGGCTTGGGCTGAGGCGCTGTGGCCCAACCTGTTCTACTGGAATGAGCTCGACAGGGGCGGGCACTTCGCCGCGTTCGAGCAGCCGAGGCTCTTCACCGAGGAGCTCCGGAAGGCCTTCAAGTCACGGCGAGGTTAGGGATGTCGTCCGAACCCCGTGCGGCGTTCACTGGCGCGCTGCTCTCATCTCTCTTTTGGATGACAACGGCGGACGCAGGGCCACTGTCGATTGCACTTCCAGGAACGAGAGCGTTCCCGGAGAGCATCACTTCGACGTCTGATGGGACACTCTTCATTGGCCGGCTTGGTGAAGGCGGTGTCGTCCGCGCCAATCCCCGGACCGGAGCGGTTGCGCTCTTCGTTGCGCCTGGCGCATCAGGCTCGCGGTCGATCACAGGCGTGTTTGCAGACGACGCCTCCGGGATCCTCTGGGCCTGCTCCAATGATTTGAGTGTTTTGGGCGGCCCCTCAGGCGGCGGCGATCACGTCAGCGCTCTAAAAGGCTTCGATCTTCGAACGGGCGCCGCCCAGCGCAGCGTTCCCCTGCCGGAACCGAATGCTTTTTGCAATGACATCGCGGTCGATGCGAGCGGTGCGGTCTATGTGACCGACAGCGCCGGACCAAACGTTCTTCGGCTCCCCGCGGGTGCCTCGACGTTTGAGGTCTTCGCCTCAAACCAGCAGTTTCTGCCGCCGAACGCAGAGAGCGCCGGGCTCGATGGGATCGCTTTCGGCGGCGACGGCAACCTGTACGTGACGACCTACGCAGCTGGCGGTCTCTTTCGCATCGATGTCGACCGCGGACGGGCTGGCCGCGTGACCAGGCTTCACGGGGCGACCCTCACCCTGCCAGATGCACTTCGCCCGCTGGGTCAGGGCAGCTTCCTCCTGGTTGAAGGCGCAGGAACCTTGGACCGGGTGGATGTCGAAGGCGACGGATTCAAAGCCGTACCCATACGGGACGGGTTCCGCGCGCCGACGTCGGTCACGCGCGTAGGTTCGACCGCGTGGGTCAGCGAAGGCCAGCTGTCGTTTTTCTTCGACCGCGCGCGCAAGGGCGAGTCACCTTCTTTGCCGTTTCGGATCTACGCCGTCCCCTTGAACGCGAAGAGAGCGCGATGAGGATCGTCGGCGTATCGGTGCCCGTGCTGATCTGCATCCTCTGCGTCAGCGCTGCCGCAGGCGCGCAGGATCTCGGCGAAGCGCTGGTGGTCACCGCCACGCGCACGCCCGAGGCGAACGCGCCGTCGAACGTCACCGTGATCGAGGGCGCCGCTATCCGCGACTCCAAGGCCCTCGACGAAGCGCTGCGAGCCGATCCCTCGCGCGGAGGGCCCGGCGTGGACGATAAGGGGTGGGCGCAGGTTTTTTCGCAAACGTCGGCGAGACGCGTCGCGAAGGTGGCGAGCTGACGCTATCGCTGACGACCGGACCGGTGGACTGGCGCGTTGCCTACTGCTACACACGCGCCACGTTCGCGTCGCCGTATCAGTTCGCGAGCGACACGAACTCCTCGGCGGTGGATACGGACGGCGACGGCGTTCGGGATACCGTCTTCGTCAAGGCCGGGGCCCGGATGCCCGGCATTCCGGCGCACACTTTGAAATTGCAGGGCGATTGGCGCGTGATCCGCGATCTGTCGGCGGGTGCGAGCGTGGTCTGTTCGTCGGGAACATATGCGCGCGGCGACGAAAACAACCAAGACGCGAATGGAATGGTGCCGGGGTACGCCGTCGTGGAGCTCGAAGCGAGCTACGTTTTCCTGAAGGGACTGCGCCTGTCGGTGAAGATCGACAAC
>DASWEL010000323.1:0-2743 GCA_036394755.1 Gemmatimonadales bacterium
GACCACCTCACGACGCTGTTCCCGGAAGTGCGCGTCAAGCGCGTGCTGGAAGTCCGTGGCGCCGACGTGGTGCCGCTCCCCTTGATGATCGCGCTCCCGGCCCTCTGGGTGGGCATTCTCTACGACGCCGCCGCGCGCGAAGCCGCAGCGGAGCTGACCCGAAGGTGGAAGTTCTCCGATCTGCTGCAGTTCCAGGCCGAGGTAGCCCGCCATGCGCTGCGCGCGAAGGGCCCGGGTGGGGTCACCGCCCTCGAGCTCGCGCGCGACCTGCTCCGGATCGCCCGGAGCGGGCTCAAGGGCTGGCACAAGCTGTCCGGCCTCGACGAATCCAGAAACCTCGATCCGGTCGATGACATCCTGGACACCGGCCGGACCCTGGCCGAGAAGGTGCTCGAGGTGTATCAGGCCTCCGGCAGGGACCCCGCTTCAGTGGTGAAGTTGTGGCAAATCGCATGAACTCTCAAGGAGATACCCCTACATGACGCTCTTCCTGGCAGCCTTCCTGACCGCCGCGCCGATCACGCTCGAGGCCGACCCGAACCACAGCACCGCGGCGTTCTCGGTGAAGCACATGATGGTCACCACGGTGCGCGGCGCCTTCACGAAGTTCTCGTCGACCTTGACCTTCGACAAGGACGACCCCGCCAAAGCCAGCGTCGTGCTGAAGATCGACCCTGCCAGCATCAACACCAACAACGAGAAGCGGGACGGCCACCTCAAGTCGCCCGACTTCTTCGACGTGCAGCGGTGCCCGGAGATGACCTACAAGTCGACGAAGATCGAAAAGTCGGGCGACAAGTACAAGGTGACGGGCGACCTCACCATGCACTGCGTGACCAGGCCTTTGACCCTCGAGGCGACCTTTACCTCTGACCCGGTGAAGTCGCCGATGGGCGCGGTCTACGGGGCGAGCGCTACGGGCAAGCTCAAGCGCTCGGAGTGGGGACTGACCTGGAACAAGGCGCTGGAGAGCGGCGGGGCGGTGGTCTCCGACGACGTGAACCTCGAGCTCGACTTCGAATACGTTCCCAGCAAGGCCGAGGCGAAGAAGGAAGCCCAGACCGAATCGAAGGCCAAGGCAAACTAGTACTTCCGCCCGGAAGTTCGTACCGGGTTTGAATATCGTGATCCGCCGCGAATCGAAGCGGGCAAATGGGCCGCCCGACTGCTTCGAGAATCCACGTCGCCCCGCCGGTCCGCTCGAGGCTGGAGAGACTGGCACGCAGTGCCACTGCTCCGCGACGGCTGGTGGACCGCGCATGCATCGTATTGGCAGCGGCCGCCGGGCAGAGCAACGCCAAGATCGCTCGTACTCTCGGTTTCACCGAGAAGACGGTGCGCAAATGGCGTGGCCGCTTCGCCGCCCGCAGCACCCGCGCCTCACTCGACGATCACCACCGCAGCGGCCGCCCCGAGTCCATCCCGGTCGAGGTTCGGTGTGAGCTGATGATGATGGCCTGCGACCGCCCGCCCGAGATCGCCCTACGGGACATCTGGACGTATGCCTCGCTGAGCGAGCGCCTGATGCGGAGCACCGGCTGGCGCCTCAGCCAGAGCGAGATCGGCCGCATCCTGCGCGCCGAGGACTTCCGCCCTCATCGCATGCGCCTGTGGCTCCACAGCCCCGACCCCGATTTTCGCGAAAAGGTCCGCGTCATCTGCCAGCTCTACACGCAACCACCGCTCGGCGCCCACGTGGTGTGCATCGACGAGAAAACCTGCATGCAGGCTCTCGAGCGCAAGCATCCTGGCCGCCGACCGGCTCCGGGCCGCGCCGGCCGCCGCGAATTCGAGTACGTCCGGCACGGCACGCGCGCCCTGCTCGCCGCCTTCGATGTGAAGACCGGTCGCGTTTTCGGGCAATGCCGTCCGCGGCGCACGGCCGAAGATCTCCGCCAGTTCATGGATGCGCTCGCCGAGAACTATCCGACAGGCGACGTGTACGTGATCTGGGACAACCTCAACATCCATCACGGCGAGGCTTGGCGCCACTTCAACGAGCGCCATGGCGGGCGATTTCACTTCGTCTACACGCCCTTGCACGCCTCGTGGGTCAACCAGGTCGAGATCTGGTTCTCCATCCTGCAGAAGCGCGTGCTCAAGCACGGCGATTTTCGCTCGCCTGCCGAACTGGCCGTGCGAGTGATGGCCTTCATCTCGCACTGGAACCGGCGCGAAGCGCACCCCTTTCGCTGGACTTTCCGAGGCCGCTTCACGCAGCATCCGGACCGGCAAGCCGCCTGAGCGCGCGGCGCGCCGCGCCGATGCCCAAGCACCAAGCCGACGAGTCGGACGCTGCCGAGGTCGAACGCTTCCTGCACGACCGCGGTTTGCGTCACTTGCACGTGCGCCACCGCGCCGACCTCATCACCATCGAGTCCGGGCCGCGAAAAGACCCTTGGCCTCGCGCTCGCCTGCGACGCGTCGGTGCGCACATCTGGCAGCTTGAGATGGCCACTCACACCGGCCGCTGGGAGCCGACTCCTTTGCGCGGACTGCGCGAGCAGATCCTCACCATGCTGGTCGATCAATTCGGTTGGACGCTTCACCCTATCGGCTGACCCGGTACGAACTTCCGATCCGCGGTACTAGCCCTAAACTAGCCCCGGCCCATTCCGGAACGAGTTGCTGGTTTTCATGCGGTGGCGGACCGCGAAAGGTGTGCCCAAATCAATGGGTGCATTGAGGTCTCGTCGTTCCGGTAGCACGTGGCCGGTGCGCCAACTCGTTCTTGAATTTCTGG
>DASWEL010000324.1:0-1962 GCA_036394755.1 Gemmatimonadales bacterium
CCTCCTGCAAAATCGACATCGAAGACTCCGTCTTCCAATACCCTCCCGAAGACGCTCCGCTCTCCTGGCACCTCTCGCCCAACGACAAGAAGGAAATCGAAAACATCTGGAGATCATCGGACACCGATAAACCTAAACAAATGGTTCGCGCGTTTCTTGCCGCGCCTCCACCACCTCCGGTAACCACGCCACTCCCTTCCGCTTGCCAGTGAATCCCCATTCATCAGCGCGGAGCGGGCGGCGGCGAACTCTGCGCGGAGGCGCGGGCGCGGTCGAGGAGGAGGTCCCGCTCGCGGGCGTTGCGGGTCAGCGATGCGGCGCGGGCGAACTCTTGCTGGGCTTCGGCGAAGCGGCCGAGCTTGAAAAGGAAGTCGCCGCGCACGCTGGGTAGAAGATGGTAGGACTTGAGCGAAGGCTCCGACGTTAGCGTGTCGATGAGCTCGAGGCCAGCAGCTGGACCGAAGGCCATGGCGACGGCGACGGCGCGATTGAGCTCGACCACCGGAGATGGGGTGAGCTGGGCGAGCTCTGCGTAGAGCTCGACGATGCGCGGCCAGCCCGTTTCCTCGGGGGCGAGCGCTCGGGCATGGCAGGCGGCGATGGCGGCCTGGAGTGCGTACGGGCCACGGCTGCCGCCGAGCTTTCCGGCACGCTCGAGCGCGGTAAGGCCACGGCCGATGAGGAGCTGGTCCCAGAGTGCGCGGTTTTGATCGAGGAGGAGGATGGGCTCTCCGGATTGGCTCACGCGGGCGGCTGAGCGCGACGCCTGGATCTCCATGAGCGCAACGAGGCCGTGGACCTCCGGCTCTTGCGGAGCGAGCTCGGCCAGGATGCGGCCGAGGCGCAGCGCGTCTTCGCAGAGCGCGGGGCGCATCCAGTCGTCGCCGGCGGTGGCGGAGTAGCCTTCGTTGAAGACGAGGTAGATGACTTCGAGGACGGAGGCGAGACGCGCAGCGAGATCGGCCTTGCGGGGGATCTCGAATGGGACGCGGGCTTCGGCTAGCGTGCGCTTGGCGCGAACGATGCGCTGGGCGACGGTGGGCTCGGGGACGAGGAAGGCGCGGGCGATTTCGTCTGTGGTCAGGCCGCCGAGCAGGCGCAGGGTGAGCGCCACACGCGCCTCAGGCGAGAGAACCGGATGACAGGAGATGAACACGAGGCGAAGGAGGTCGTCGCCAATAGTGTCGTCGATCGTGGCGTCGAGATCCGGCACGGCCATCTCCTGCTGCGCTTCGAGCTCGCGGCCGAACTCCTGGTGCTTGCGCTCGAGGAGCGTGTTGCGGCGCCAGAGATCGATCGCGCGATGCTTGGCGGTGGCCATGAGCCAGGCGCCGGGGTTGTCCGGGATGCCCGACTCCGGCCACTGTTCGAGTGCCGCGACGAGAGCATCCTGCGCGAGTTCCTCGGCGATACCGACGTCGCGGACGATACGGGTGAGGCCGGCGATGATGCGGGCGGACTCAATGCGCCAGACGGCGTCGATGGCGCGATGTGTGAGGGTAGACGTCACGGCTACCCATCACACCATCTTCAAATCGTTCGCGCAAGGTAGCTGCGGAATGACGCGAATTCCCCGCCTTTTCTTGGCTTTCGGCTACAAGCGCGACTTCGGGGCCGGGCTAGGTAAAACGAAGGATCGATCGTGCCGAGCTGGGGTGCAGCGCTGCTGCACCCCTACAAGAACAAGCGCGCGGGCACGTCTGGCAAACGGCCACCTTAAGGTGGCCGTTACACGGATTCCGGTTTGCAACGGGCGAAGTCTTCGGGACCGAACATCTGGCGAACTTCGGTTTCGCCTTCCCAGCCGGGCCAGTGTTTTTTGTGAAGTTCCATGAACTTCACCGCGCTTTCGACGGCTTCTTGTTTGGATTTCAACTCGAACTGGGCGTAGCCGCCGATAATCTCTTTGGCCTCGGTGAAAGGCCCGTCAATCACCGTGACTTTTCCATCGGAAAGACGGAC
>DASWEL010000325.1:0-1799 GCA_036394755.1 Gemmatimonadales bacterium
GCGCGCCTGCACCAGCTGCTGATCGAACAATTCGTCGAACGCGAGCCGGCGTCGCCCCAGCTCGGCGTCTTCGACCTTCTTGGGCCTGTGCATCAGTTCGAGCGCGGGACGCAGCTCGATCAGGTTGTGCGCTGCTCGGAACGCCGGGGGATGGGGATCAGAGACGAGAGGCAAGAGCGCATCCAGGTGTTGCTGGACGAGGGCGCGAATCTGGCGATGTGTGAGCCCCTCCGTAGCGGGGTAAACGGGCAGAACGAGTCCCGAGTCCCCAGTCCCTTCGCCTTCCCCCGGCTCGGCGAGCACGATGAATTCGCGGGGCACGAGCTGCTTGCCATGGTAGTAGCGCACCGGTCCGGTCACGAGCAACAGTTGTCCCTTCTTGATCTGCCGCTCGAGGAACGGCCGGCCCGGCCAGGCGCACTCGAGGAGACCGCTGTCGTCCTTCAACACGGCGCGGAACACGCGCAGCCCCCGCCGGGTGGGCAACACCCCGGTGCTGACAACGCGGCCGACGCACGTCACGTCCTGCCCAATCGCGGCACGCGCCAGCGGCGTGACGGTCGTGGCATCGAGATAGCGATGGGGAACGTGATACAGGAGATCCCCGGCGGTGCGGATCCCGAGGCGCTGCAGCGCCTCGGCGCGTTTGGGGCCAACGCCCTTGAGGAACTTGACCGGGGAGTTGAGCTGGAGCTTCACCCGCTCACCAGTCGGTGCGCGAACCGGACGGGATCGAAAAGCTCGAGATCTTCGAGCGTCTCACCGGTCCCGAGAAAGCGGATCGGCACGGGGACGGCACGACGCAGCGCCACCACACTCCCCCCCTTCGCTGTGCCATCCAGCTTCGTGATGACGAGTCCCGTGAGCGGCACCGCCGCGGCAAACGCCTCGGCCTGGCGGACGGCGTTCTGTCCGATCGTGGCATCGAGCACGAGCAGCGACTCGTGCGGCGCGCCGGCCAGTCGCTTTCCCACCACGCGCACCACCTTCTTGAGCTCCTCGCGCAGGCGCTCATCGGTGTGGAGCCGCCCGGCGGTATCGACGAGGACGGTGTCGACGCGCCTGCGGAGGGCCGCCTCGACGGCATCGAAGGCGACGGCGGCGGGATCGCCGCGTTGCGATGCTCCCACGAACGGTGTGCCGAGGCGATCGGCCCAGACTTTGAGCTGCTCGGTGGCGCCGGCGCGGAATGTGTCGGCGGCGGCGAGCATCACGCTCCGTCCTTCGTCTTGCAGCCGCTTGGCGAGCTTGGCGACCGACGTCGTTTTCCCCGTGCCATTGACGCCAAAGATCAGAATAACCGTCGGTGGCTCCGGGGCGTGCGCGAGCGGTGCCGCCGCCGGACCCAGTTGCTCGACGACGATGCGTTCCAGGCTCGCCTGATCGACCGTGTCGGCACGACTCAGCTTTTCGACGGTCTCGTTGGTCGCCGCCACCCCGAAGTCCGCCTCGACGAGCATGCGCTGTACTGCTTCGAGCGTGACCGTGTCCACCGCGCCGCCGGTGAAGAAGCGACCGACTTTCTTCCAGAGACCCATCAGGGCAATCCCTGGCGCCGGCGCAGGGCCCATTCGGTCGCCAGCGCCGCGATTGCGATGACGAACAACCACCAGCGGTCGCGCAGACCGATCGACGCGAATCGCGACGTCGCCTCTCCTGGCTGCGCGCTGAGTGCGGGCGCATGCGGCAGCCACTCGTCGGAGTATGTCTCGACAGCGACGACGCCCTGCTCTGGTCCCCCGCTCAACGCGTACCGGTAGACGCCGGGTGGCAGCAACAGCTCCGCGCGGCCGGCGGCG
>DASWEL010000326.1:0-22990 GCA_036394755.1 Gemmatimonadales bacterium
TCGAAGCGTAGCGAACTGCCGGGTGTCTCGCCAGATTCCCCGTTCCCCTGTAACCATCGGAGCAATCGATCATGGCGACCAGCAACGCCGTCGCGGTTTGGGAAGGCAAGCTCAGAGACGGCAAAGGCAGCTTCAAAGCGCAAAGCGGGGTATTCAGCGGCTCGTTCAGCTTCGGCACGCGCTTCGAGGGCAAGAAAGGGTCGAACCCCGAAGAGCTGCTCGCGGCCGCGCACGCCGGCTGCTTCAGCATGGCGCTCTCGGCCGGTCTCGAGAAGGCGGGTCATCCCGCGGACCGCATCGAAACGCGCGCGGCCGTCACGCTCGAAACTGTGGATGGGTCGCCCAAGGTCACCCGCAGCGCCTTGGACGTGCGGGGCAAAGTCCCTGGCATCGACGAGGCCACCTTCCGGCAGGCGGCCGAGGCGGCGAAGAAGAACTGTCCTCTGTCGAAGGCGATTCAGGGCAACGTCGAGATTACGATGGATGCAAAGCTCGCCTGACGGCGCGTAAGCGTTGGATGGTCTACCTCCTCCGCTGCCGCGACGGCTCGCTGTATACCGGAATCACCAACGATCTGCCGCAGCGCCTCGAGTCGCATCGCCGCGGTACGGCGAGCGCGTACACGCGCGCGCGCCGTCCGGTGACACTCGCCTATCAGGAAGTCGTGTCCGATCGGGGCAGTGCACTGAAGCGTGAGGCCGCCATCCGTCGTCTCTCCCGCGTCGAAAAGTTGGCATTGTGCGGCGCCAGGACATAACGCTCGGAGTGGTGGCGATCCTGGTGGCGACGGTGTGCGTGCGTCTAGGGAGGTGGCAGCTCAATCGTCTCACGCAGCGCCGGGCACGCAACAGCGTCCTCGCTGCACGCTTGGCGTTGCCGCCGCTCACCGTGCGTCGCGACATCGGCGCGGACAGTGCTCGGCAGCGCCGCGTGGTGGCGCACGGGGTCTACGATTTCTCCGCCGAGCGCGCTTGGCCGGGACGGAGTTTTCAAGGCACGCCGGGCGTGGCGCTCATCACGCCGCTCCGCCTTGCCGACGGGTCAGTCGTGCTGGTCGACCGCGGTTGGGTCCCTTCCCCCGATGCTTTCCACGTCCATCATGCGCTCTATCGGGAGCCCGATACCGCGACCGTGACGGGCGTTGCCTTGATTCCGCCGCGCGGTCGAGGCGACGTCGATGTGGCGGGTTTCCTCCCGTTCGTCATTCAACTCGAAACGCCGGCGCCACCCCCGAATCGGGGGCTGCCGCGGCGTTGGCCGCCACCGGCGTTCGACGATGGGCCGCACCTCTCCTACGCGATTCAGTGGTTCAGCTTTGCGCTCATCGCGCTGGTGGGGACGGCTGTATTGATTCGTAAAGGTCGTTGAGCAGCTCGGCACCGCGCTCGATGCGCGCCTCGTCGTGCGTGTGGCGCTTGACGATACCGTCGATCAACCGCTCGAAACCCGGCGTCTCGTCTCTCCCGAACTTCCCATCCTTCACGTCCACGTCGTGCACCATCTCTCCGATGGCGCGAAGGGCGCCGTCTTGCTCCAGCCCGAAGCGGTGCAGCAGTGTTTCGAATGTACACCGGTCGCCCTCGTGGGTGTAATCGCCCTCGAACATATCGAAGCTGACCGCTCCGTCACGCGCCTCGCCGAAGGCGAAGCGCGCTTTGGGATCGATGAAGCGCTTGATGAGCCACGCGCTCGCGATGCGGTCGACATGCACATCCGGCCGTGTAACCCACGTTTGTTTCTTGAGCACCTTCTCTCGTTTTCCGCGGCCGGTATTAAGAGTCTTCAGTTTGGCCATTGCTGTCTCCGCTGCTTTTCGTCCAGCGGCCCCGAAGTGGTCGAGCGCGGTGATGTCCCGCAGCCGGCGCTCGAGTCGGGCGATTTCGGCGGTCGACTCGACTCGCTCGGCGGCGCGGGTCACCTCCGCGTATTCGGCATCGCGCGTGGTCCGGAACAGCGTCTCGATCTGCGGATCCCCGAGTCCATCGACGAATGTCGCCCGGCAGACCGACGCCTCGCCGCCGCCCGCCGTGATTTCCTTGCGCAGCCACTGGAAGTCTTCGCTCGCCTGCGCGCTGAAGGGCAGGGCGTAGACGGAATTCTTGATCGCCACGGCGCCGAGTCCCTGCAGGCGCCGCCAGATCTTGACGCGGAAATAGTCGGGCTTCGGCGGGAGCTGATGAATCAGCAGCAACCAGCGTCCTTCTTTCACAGCCAGAAGTTCCGGATCGACGAGCCGACCGGCGCGCCCCACGGTGCCACATCGGCGCCGAGTGCTCCGGTGATGGGGTTAAAGAAATGCTGGGCAGCGACCAACGCCGTGACGGCGACAATTTCGGGTTCGCTCAGATGCTGGCGCGCCCGCATGAGCGGTTCGAGCGGCATCCCGCCATCGGCCTCGCTGTACCGCGTCACCGCGTCGGTGAATCGCAGCGCCGCCCGCTCGCGATTCGAGAACACCGCACTGGTCTCGTAACTCAGCAGCGCGCGCAACTCATCCACGGGCAATTGTGCCTCGCGCCAGAGGTGGCGACCGCGTTCGATGCACCAGCGACAGCGGCTGCGCTCGGCGGCGAGCTGCGACACGAGCATGCGCAGTCGCACGTCAAGGTCCGCACGGCTCGTCTGGTAGCGGGCGAGCGCGGCGTACGCGGGCAAAATGCGCACGCCGCCGGGAGGGATCGCGACCGGATTGTGAGGGGCAACGAGGGCCCGAAGGAGTCGAGTCACGAGTGTACCCATCCTGTGATACAATTGTATCAGCGCTCTGCGCCACCTGGCAAGGCCTCGTCACCGGTGGGCCGGCAGGAACTACCGTTTTGGCCTGCATTTAGCTACATTGCCCGACCCCACAAAACGGCAACCAAGGAGTCTACATGGCGGCAGCCCTCCCCCTGAAGCGCCCCGTCAAGGTCGGAGAACTCGTACGGCGCCGGTTGCGCGAGCTGAAGCGCAGCCCGCGCGAGCTGGCGGATGCGGTTCAGGTGTCCGAGATCTACATCGCTGACCTCGTCGCCGGACGGCGGCGCCCCCCGGCCCCGGGCCGGATGGATGTCTACGCGCCGATGACCAAGTTTCTCAAGCTGCACCGGAACGACCTGCCCACCTGCGCCAAAGCGGAGCGGGACGGCGAGACGAAGAGCAAGCGCCGGCCCCATCCCGAGATTCGGCGCCAGTTCCTCGCCCTGTGCCTCGATCCGGCACGGGCCCGGGTGCTGGCGCGGCGCCTGGGACGCAAGGATGGCGTGATGCTCGAGCGCGTCATTGTCGGCCGGTTGCTCGAAGTCGCCCAGGGATTCGTCCGCCGCCAGCTCGATGACGACGTCGGTATCCGCATCGCCGCGAGCCGCGACGGCTGCACCTATCTCGAGCATCGCATGAAGTTGATGGAATTCCTCGATGCCACCCCCGAAGGGCTCACGCCCGAGGACGGTGAGGAATTCGTCAGGCCGCGCATCGCGGGTTGGGAAATCGATTTTGACACCCACGCCATGCGGATTGTCCTGCGGTCTCAGGATCCCGCTCCGAGACAGGTCCGCGCGCTGAGTATCTAAGGAGTAGTAGTGAGCGTTGTGTAGGGGCGCAGCATGCTGCGCCCCTACGTCTTTTTTACCGTCTCTTACCGTCTCTTTCCGCCGCCTTTAGTTTCTAGCCCCGTTCCCCCACGCCGTCGTTCTTCCATCCGGAGACTCCATGCTTTCCCTGCTTATCGCAGCGACTCTGGCTGTACAGCAACCTCCTCCTCCGCCGGCGCAGGACACCACAAAGCGCGATACCACGAAGGTCAAACTCGACTCGCTGCCGCTGAAAACGGCGCGCACCGTGAGCTTCGAGACGTCGGACGGTACGTGGATCTCGCTCGACGTCTCGCCCGACGGCAAGACGATCGTGTTCGAGCTGTTGGGCGACCTCTACACGATGCCGGTGACCGGCGGCGTGGCGACGCGCATTACCTCCGGTCCCGCGTTCGATTCGCAGCCGCGCTGGTCGCCGGACGGCAAGCGTCTGGTCTTTCTCTCCGATCGCAGCGGCGCCGAGAATGTGTGGTTATGCGACCCCGATGGCTCGCATACCAAGGCGCTCACCAAGGGCACGAACAACCTCTTCGCGTCTCCGGAATGGACCCCTGACGGCAATTACATCGTCGTTTCGCGGACGAGCGGCGTGCTGGGCAGCGTCTACGAGCTCTGGCTGATTCACAAGGACGGTGGCTCGGGCGCCGCGATGTTGCGCGTGCAAGCCGGCCCGAACATGCCTCCGCCGATGAACACCCTCGGCGCGGCGTTCGGCAAAGATCCCCGCTACATCTGGGTTTCGCGGCACCGCGGCGGGTTCGGCTACGATCTCCAATACCCGCTGTGGCAGCTGGCGATCTATGATCGGCAGCAGGGGCGGACGTTCCTGCAGACCGATTTGTACGGCAGCGCCATGCGGCCGGTGCTGTCCACGGACGGGAAGTGGCTGGTCTATGCCACGCGCTACGATGCCGAGACCGGATTGCGCTTGCGCAATCTGCAAACGGGCGACGAGCAGTGGCTGGTCTATCCGGTGACCCGCGACGATGAAGAGTCCCGCTTCACCCGTGATCTCTATCCCGGCTTTTCGTTCACCCCCGACAACCAGGCGATCATCGTCTCCTACGGCGGCAAGATCCACCGCGTCACGGTCCCCTCGGGACAAGTGACCGACATTCCGTTCACCGCGAAGGTCGATCAGCAACTTGGTCCCCTGGTCCGCTTCGCCTATCGCGTGGACACCGGCACCGTGCTGGTGCGCCAGATCCGAGATGCCGCGCCGTCGCCCGACGGCAAGCGGCTCGCGTTCAGCGCGCTCGATCGGCTCTATGTGATGGACCTGCCGAATGGCGCTCCGCGCCGGCTCACCACCGATACGGTCCACGAGCAGGTGCCGGTCTGGTCACCCGATGGCGCCTGGCTGGCATACGTCACGTGGAGCAATGCCGGGGGCTCGATCAACAAGGTACGGGTGGCCGGCGGGGCGCCGGTGCGTCTCACCACAGACCCCGCGTTCTACGACACGCCGATCTGGTCGCCCGATGGGCAACGGATTGTGGCGGTAAAAGGACCCCGCAGCCAGCGACTCTCGGCGCATTTCGGACCGGGATACGAGCTCGTGTGGCTGCCGGCCGCCGGTGGAGCGACCACGCGCATCGCGCCATACGATGGATGGGGACGACCGCACTTCACGAGGGATCCGAGTCGGATTTACTACTACGCCGGCCCCGAGGGGCTGGTCTCGATTCGCTACGACGGCACCGACCGGCGCGCGTATCTCAAGGTCACGGGATACACCTATCCGGGCCCCGGCGCCGAGCCCAATCCAGCGAATGAGATTCTGATCAGCCCCGACAGCGATCAGGTGCTCGCGCAGGCCGGCAACAACGTCTACCTCGTGACGTTGCCGCTCGTCGGGGGGCCGACGCCGACGATCAGCATATCCGACACGGCAAACGCAGCGTTTCCGATCCACCGCTTGACGCGCATCGGCGGGGATTTCCTCGGCTGGATGCCGGACGCCAAGTCGGTGTACTGGTCGATTGGCCGCAGCTTCTTCCGCTACGACCCCGCCGTGGCCGATTCACTTGGCAAGCTCAAGGCCCGGACGGACTCGCTGCGCGCCGACTCACTAAAGAGCGATACCGGAAAGGCGTTTCCCGACTCGGTACAGAAGCGGCTGAAGGCGCGTTCCGACTCACTCGCCAAGCTGCCCGCGTACGAGGGCCAGCGCGTGGATGTGACTATTCGCGCAGCGCGCGACGTTCCTCATGGCACGGTGCTGCTGCGCGGCGCCCGGATCGTCACGATGAAGGGCGATGAGGTGATCGAGAACGGTGACGTCGTCGTCACCGACAACCGCATCGTGTCCGTCGGCCCGCGCGGGCCGTCTCCAGCGGGCGCCCAGGTTATCGATGTCAGCGGCAAGACGATCATTCCCGGGTTGATCGACGTGCATGCCCACCCGTGGCCGATCGGTGCGTGGGGCATTCACGAGTCGCAAGTGTGGCAGTACCTCGCGAACCTCGCCTACGGCATCACGACGACCCGCGACCCGCAGACGGCGACCACCGACGTCCTCACGTACGCCGATCAGGTCGAAACCGGAGACCTGCTCGGACCGCGGATCTACCACACCGGCCCGGGCGTCTTCTGGGATGAGAACTTCCAGAGTCTGGACGAGGTGCGGAATGCGCTGCGCCGCTACAGCGAGTTCTACGGCGTGCACACCATCAAGGAGTACATGACCGGCAATCGCAAGCAGCGCCAATGGGTCATCATGGCGGCGCGCGAGCTGAATCTGATGCCGACGACCGAGGGCGGCCTCGACTTCAAGATGAACCTCACCGAGGCGCTCGACGGATATCCGGGGCACGAGCACGCCTACCCGATCATGCCGCTCTACAAGGATGCGGTGCAGCTCATCGCGCAATCGGGCATCAACTACACCCCCACGCTGCTCGTTTCATACGGGGGTCCGTTCTCGGAGAATTATTTCTACGAGCGCTTCGATATTCATGACAACGCGAAGATTCGGCGCTTCATTCCGCACGAAGAGATCGACCAGCGGGCGCAGCGGCGGGCGTGGTTCCGGGACGACCAGTACGTCTTCCCCCGCATCGCGTCGTCGGCGGCGGCCATCCTGCGCGCCGGTGGGTTCGTGGGGCTGGGGTGCCACGGGCAACTGGACGGACTGGGCTGTCACTGGGAGATGTGGGCGATGGCGGCCGGCGGGATGACACCGATGGAGGTGCTGCGCGTTGCGACGTGGGATGGCGCGCACGCCATCGGGTTCGAGCAGGATCTGGGATCGCTGGAGCCGGGCAAGCTCGCGGACTTGATCGTGTTGGATGCGAATCCGCTCGAGGATATACACAACACGAACACGGTTCGATATGTGATGAAGAATGGGCGGCTCTACGAAGGCGATACGTTGAACGAAGTCTGGCCCCGCCAGCGCGCGTTGCCGAAGATGTGGTGGTGGGGGACTGAACCCAGTACTAAGGCGGCAGGCAGTCAGTAGTGAGAGGCGCAGCAGACGCAGCAGGGCAACAGTGGTAACCAGCGTGAAGCGAACAGGTTGCCCTACAAACCAGCACCTGTTGACCAACTGCTGCGTCTGTTGCGTCTGCTGCGTCTTCTAAGCGCTTTGTTTCCGGGCGCCTCGTAGTTACCTTTATCCGCGCATAGAACCGCGAGCTGGCTCCTTCCGGAAGTCCCGCTCAGGGACCCCGTCGCTGAACACACGCACGGTCACACCCCCAGGTTCAAAAAACTGAAGCAACGTCCATGTCGAGGCGAGATTGGCTCGTCTCGGGACGTGCGTGTGTACGAAGGAGTAGTATGCCATTTGCAGCATTGGGCCTAGCGCCCGAGCTCGTGCGCGCCGTCGCCGATGAAGGCTACGCGCACCCCACCCCCATCCAGTCCGAAGCGATTCCGCTGGCCCTCGCGGGCCGCGATCTCATCGGCTCCGCCCAAACCGGCACGGGCAAGACGGCCGCATTCATGTTGCCGATCCTGCAGCGGTTGTCCGCCGGGAAGCGCGGCACGCTCCGCGCGCTGATTCTCGTGCCGACGCGCGAGCTGGCAGAGCAGGTCGCCAGCAGCGTCAAGGCGTATGGGCGTCACACCCATCTCAACGGGGCCGCCGTGTACGGCGGCGTCGGGATGGAGCCCCAGACCCGCGCGTTGAAGCACGGCGCCGACATCGTCGTCGCCACACCGGGCCGCCTGCTCGATCACATGGAGCGCGGCCACGTCGATTTTTCCCAGCTCGAGGTGCTGGTCCTGGACGAGGCCGATCGCATGCTGGACATGGGATTCGCGCCCGACGTGAAGCGCATCCTGAGCAAGTTGCCGGAACAGCGGCAGACGATGCTCTTTTCCGCGACGATCTCGCCGGAAGTCGATGCGCTCGCGCGCCGGGCCCTGAACGGCCACGCCTCGGTCGAAATCGGCCGCCGCGCGCAGACCGCCGAGGGCATCGAGCACGTGATCGTCGCCGTGGACAAGCTGCAGAAGAAAGGCGCGCTCGCCTCGATTCTCAAAGCCAAGCCGGCCGGTCAGACGCTGATCTTCACGCGCACCAAGTACGGGGCGGACAAGCTCGTCACGTTCCTCAAGCGCGAAGGCATCGCGGCGAACGCGCTGCACGGCGACAAGGCGCAGAGCCATCGCCAGCGGACGCTCGACCAGTTCCGCTCCGGAGCGGCCGAGAACCTCGTGGCGACCGATATCGCCGCGCGCGGCATCGATGTCGACGGGATCCGCATGGTTGTGAACTTTGACGTGCCGCAGGACGCGGAGGTGTACGTGCACCGCGTCGGGCGGACAGCGCGAGCGGGCGCGCGCGGGCTCGCGCTCACGCTGATCTCTCCCGACGAATGGCTGCTGATGGCGGATGTGGAGCGGCTGATCGGGCAGAATTTTCCACGGGAAGTGATCCCGGGATTCGAGCCGTCGGTGTCTCCGCTCCAGCCGCGGCAGGCCGTCGCCGAGGCTCCGCGGCCGGAGCGCTCACTGCGGCCGCGGCGGGGCGGCAAGAAGCGCCGCTAGTCGCGCGTCTTCAGCGTCCGGATGAAGTTCGCGACGGGGGTCGCGGCCAGCGTCAGCAGCCGGATGCTGCCGCGAGACGCCAGCTCCACCGACACGCGGGCGATGGTCTCGTTGTCTGGACACTCCACGATGCTCACGAAGTCATAGGGGCCGAGCACGGCGTACTGCGCCGTGACCTTGGCCCCGAACTTCTCGATCTCCTTGTTCACTTCCTGCAGACGCTTGGGGTTGCTCTTGAGCGACTTCGCGCCCTCGTCGGTCAAGTTCGAGAGCAACACGTAGGTGGGCATGGGCCTCAGCTCCGTTTCTCGATAGCCACGTAATCGCGCTTCGCGGGACCGGTGTACACCTGGCGCGGGCGGGCGATCTTCTGCTCCTTGTCGAGCAACATCTCCTGCCACTGCGCCAGCCACCCCGGCGTGCGGCCGATGGCGAACAACACGGGGAAAATGTCGACCGGGAACTTCATCGCCTCGTAAATGATCCCGGAGTAGAAGTCGACGTTGGGATACAGCCGGCGCGACACGAAATACTCCTCTTGCAGCGCGATCCGCTCGAGCTCCAGGGCGATGTCGATGAGCGGGTTCTTGCCGGTCACGTCGAATACCTGCTCGGCGATCTGTTTGATGATCTTGGCTCTGGGGTCGAAGTTCTTGTAGACGCGGTGCCCAAAACCCATCAGCCGGACTTCGCCTTTCTTGACGCGCTGGAGGTACGCCGGAATCGCGTCGATCGACCCGATCTCGCGCAGCATGCGCAGCACTTCTTCATTGGCGCCACCGTGGAGCGGTCCGTACAGCGCGGCGGCCGCCCCCGCCATGCAGGAATAGGGATCCGGACGCGAGGACCCGATGCCGCGCATCGCGCTCGTCGAGCAGTTCTGCTCGTGATCGGCGTGTAGAATGAACAAGACGTCGAGCGCCCGCTCGAGCACCGGGTGGGGCGAATACTTCACCTCGGTCGTCTTGAACATCATGTTCAGAAAATTGCCGGTGTAGCTCAGATCGTTGTCCGGATAGGCATACGGCATTCCCACCGAGTGGCGGTGCGCGAACGCGGCGAGGGTCGGTGTCTTCGCGATCAATCGGACGATCTGGTTGTTCCGTAGGTTCTCGTCGAAGATCCGCTTGGCCTCCACATAGAACGTCGAGAGCGCGGCAACGGCGCTCACGAACATTCCCATGGGGTGCGCGTCGTGGTGGAAGCCGTCGATGAACTTCTTGATGTTCTCGTGGATGATCGTGTGACGTGTGACCTGATAAACCCAGGCGTCGAGCTCCGCGGCCGACGGTAGCTCGCCGTGCAGCAGCAGGTAGGAGGTCTCGAGGAAGGTGCTCTTCTCGGCGAGCTGCTCGATCGGGTAGCCGCGGTAGCGCAGGATGCCCGCATCGCCGTCGATGAAGGTGATCGCGCTGCGGCAGGCCGCGGTATTCATGAATGCGGGATCGTAGCTCATCAGGCCGAAATCGTCGGCCGACGTCTTGATCTGGCGAAGATCAGCGGCGCGGACCGTTCCGTCCTGAATCGGGAGCTCGTAGCTCTTGCCCGTGCGGTTATCGACGACGGTGAGCGTGTCCTTCGGCACCACGGCGTCCTGGATGTGTGTGGCCGAAAAGATAACCGGCTATTCGCGATCGGGTATCGGCTATCGGGGAATGCCGATAGCCAATAGCCGACAGCCTTCGTACTTTGCACACCGTGGCTCAGCCCCGTCCCAGTCTCTATCCGACACGCTCGAGCGCGGGCGCGCTGCTGGGGCAACAGCTCGCCGGTCGCGGCTATCAGTCGTGCATTCTACTGGGCATCACGCCGGAAGGCGTCGAGATCGCCGCCCACGCCGCCAAGGCGATGGGCGCCCAGTTCGACGTGATTGTGGCGTCGTTCATCAAGCTCGGCGCCAATCTCGCTCCCATCGGTGCCATGGCGGAATCAGCGCCGGCGGAAATGGATCCCGATTTCCAGCCCGGGATGAATCTCCTCGAAAAGCTCCAGGCCGCGATCGACGAGTCACGCGCGCGCGTGAAACAGGATCTCGTCCTGTACCGGACGCAACGCCCCGTGAAGAAGGTCGAGGGACGGACCGCGGTGATCGTCGAAGGGCAGATCGTCTATCCCTGGAAGGTGCTGGCCGCGGCGAAGGCCGCCGAGGGGTTAGGCGCGCGCGAAGTCGTGATTGCGGCGCCGGTCGCGACGCAGGCCGCGGCCGACCGGATTCGGGCGCGTACCTATGCCCTGGTCTGTCCGAGTGTGACGATGGAGGCGGAAGGCCATCCTTCGCCCTACGGTGATGCCGGGGCTGATGCACCAGAGCGCCTGAAGAGCATCATGATTGCGCATCAGGCGGCGTGAATGATGGAATGATGGAATGATGGAATGATGCGCTAGCCGCCACGCTCTGACATCAGTCGATAAAAGCCCCAGGTCAACTTGCCGGCTACACTTCTCAATTCGTCGAGCTCCTTCCAGTCCGACTCTGACAAATACCCCAACTCCTTTGCGAAGAGAATGGCGTAGGACAGCTCGGCGAGCGACCCAAGCGCGATATCGAGGAAACGTCGGAATTCTCTGGGGCCTCGTTTCGCGCTTCCCTCAGCAATGTTCGCGGGCGCGGAGAAGGCTGCGCGCCGCATCTGGGATGTGATTCCGTAAAGTTCGTATTTCGGGAACGACTGCGTAATCCGATAGGTCGCGAGTGCGAGCTGATGACAACTCCGCCAAGCATTGAGGCGCTGATACGGCATCATCGGGCCAAGATCAATGGACCGGCCCGGAGTGCATAACCCTTTTGAGTCATGGCGGAAACAAAAAAAAGGCGGCCATGAAGCCGCCTTTCGTTCCAACATTCCATCATTCCATCATTCCGGTAGTTCCACAATGTCCCGTTCCAGCCAGCGATGCTCTCCAGCCAGAATCTCCTGCGCGAACTTGTACGTCGGAACATCCTCGTTTCGGCGGAGCCCATTGAACTTCGAGCGCACCCGACGCCGCGCCTGCCGGCAGAACAGGTCGGCGAGTTTCACGGCCCGCTCGCCCGTGGCGCGGTCGCGCTTGTACAGCGCCTGCGCGCGGGAGCACGTGGCCGCCATCGCGAACAGCTCGCCCGCCACGTCCACCAGCCGGAACAGCACCGACTGGCGCAGCTCGAGCTTGGGCCCGAACCGAATCATGGAATGGAAGACGCTGCGGGCCAGACGCCGGCAGCTGCGCTCGACGAAGCGCACATGTTTCGCGAGCCGCCCGAACTCGGCGTAGCGCGGCCACAGGCTCCATCCCAGCCACCGCGACGGATACCACCACCCGTAGAACCCCGCGGAGCGGACCAAACCGGCCAAGCGCTCCCGCCCAGTCTTTCCAGGCAGGACGACGTCGCCGGCGACCTGGAGATGTTTGTCCACCGCTTCGCGCGCGATGAACAGGTGCATGATCTCCGACGAGCCCTCGAAGATCAGGTTGATCCGGAAGTCGCGCATGATGCGCTCGACCGGTATCGGCGCCTCGCCGCGCGCGCGCAGCGAATCGGCCGTCTCGTAGCCGCGGCCGCCGCGGATCTGCACGGTGTCGTCGATGATGCGCCAGCCGGCCTCGGAGTTGTACAGCTTGGCGATCGCCGCCTCGAGCCGGATGTCGTAGCCGCCCCGCTCGGCCATCGCGCCGCACAGTTCGGCGACTGCCTCCATCGCCAGTGTGTTCGCCGCCATCGTGCCGATTTTCTGCGCGATCGCATCGTGCTGCCCGATCGGCCGGCCCCACTGCACGCGCTCGGCCGCCCAGCGGCGTGAGACTTCGAGGCAGCGTTTCCCCGCGGCGACGGACGAAATGGGAAGCGTGAGCCGTCCGGTGTTGAGCGTGACGAGCGCGAGCTTCAAGCCCTTGCCTTCGCCCCAGAGCACATTCTCCTGGGGCACGCGCACGTTTGTGAAACGAATCACGCCGTTGTAGAGCGCCTTCAGGCCCATGAAGTGACAGCGGTGCACGACCTCGACGCCCGGCCACTCCATCTCGACGATGAAGGCCGTGATCTGCTTCTTCTCCTTCCCGTTGATCATCTTCGACGGCGTCCGGGCCATCACGACGAGGAGCTCGGCCTTGGTGCCGTTGGTGCACCACAGCTTCTCGCCGTTCAGGACCCATACGTCGTCGTCGAGGATCGCCGTCGTTTCCATGGCCGCGGGATCGGACCCGACACCGTGTTCGGTGAGCGCGAACGCCGAGATCGCGCCTTTGGCGAGACGCGGGAAGTATTTCTTCTTCTGGGCTTCGCTGCCGAACATCTTGAGCGGCTGGGGCACGCCGATCGATTGGTGCGCCGACAGCAACGCCGTGAGCGAGCCATCCACCGACGACACCAGCTCGATCGCCTTCATGTAGGAAAGCTGGGACAGGCCGAGGCCGCCGTACTCGCGGGGAATCTTGATGCCGAACGCGCCGAGCTGGCGCAGGCCTTCGATCACCGGCTCCGGGATTTCTCCCTCGCGATCGATCCGATCGGAATCGACGTCCTCGCGGAGGAATCGCTCGAGCTTGTCGAGGAACGGCTTGGCGCGAGCGACTTCGTCCGGATCTTGTTCGGGGTAGGGGTGAATCAGGTCCATCCGCAGCTTGCCGAGGAACAGGTCGCGCACGAAACTCGGCGCGGCCCATTCCTGCTCGCGTGCCGCCTCGGCGACTTCCCGCGCCTCGTCGGCGCTGACTTTCCGTTGTTTGGGCTCGGCGAGGGTAGCCATGCTCTCTTAATGTAATATCTTCTCATTCTGTTCAGCCCGCCGTCAGCCTTTTTGAGGAGATTTCCATGTCCCGCATAGCTTTTTGGACCCTGGCGCTCGGGCTCGCCACGGCGTTGTCCACGCCCGGAACCGCCCAACGCCCCTCTCGAACCGGCACGCGGCGGCCCGCCGCGCGGTCGACCGCCCCGGCGCTTATCACCATCCCGTATCAGCGCTTCGTGCTGAAAAACGGCCTGACGCTGCTGGTCCACGAGGACCACAAGGCGCCGATCGTCGCCGTCAACATCTGGTACCACGTGGGCTCGAAGAACGAGCGGCCCGGCCGCACCGGCTTCGCCCACCTGTTCGAGCACCTGATGTTCAACGGCAGCGAGCACTTCAACGACGACTACTTCCAGCCGTTCGAGCGCATCGGCGCGACCGATCAGAACGGCACGACCAACGAGGACCGCACCAACTATTTCGAGAACGTGCCCACCAACGCGCTCGATGTGGCGCTGTGGATGGAATCGGATCGCATGGGCCATCTGCTCGGCGCGATCGACACGGCGAAGGTCAACGAGCAGCGCGGCGTCGTGCAGAACGAAAAGCGGCAGGGTGAGAATCAACCCTACGGCAAGGTCGATCTGCTGATGACCGAGGGCACGTATCCCGCCGGCCATCCGTACTCGTGGACGGTGATCGGGTCGATGGAAGACCTCAATGCCGCCTCGGTCGAAGACGTGAAGCAATGGTTCCGCACCTACTACGGTCCGAACAACGCCGTCATCGTGCTGGCAGGCGACATCACGCCCGAGACGGCGCGTCAGAAAGTGGAGCAGTTCTTCGGCGACATTCCGGCGACGCCGCCGATCGCCAAGCAGGAGACATGGATCGCGCCGCGCACGGGGTCGCATCGCGAGATCATGCAGGACCGCGTGCCGCAGGCGCGGATCTACAAAGAGTGGAACATCCCCGAGTATGGGTCCGCCGACGCCGATTACCTCGATCTCGTGACCGACGTGCTCGCGGCGGGGAAGACGTCGCGGCTCTACAAGCGTCTCGTCTATGACGAGCAAATCGCCACGGACGTCGCCGCGTACGTCGATCTCCGCGAGATCGGCGGACAGCTCGTGATTCGCGCGACCGCGAAGCCGGCCGGCGATCTCGCCCGCGTAGAACGCGCGATCGACGAAGAGCTCGCGCGCTTCATCCGGACAGGTCCGACCGCCAGTGAGCTGCGTCGGGTCAAGACGCAGTCGCGCGCCAACTTCATCCGCGGCATCGAGCGGATCGGCGGCTTCGGCGGCAAGTCCGACGTGCTGGCGCGGAACGAGGTGTTCGCGGGCAGCGCCGATCATTACCTGGTGACGCAGCGGCGCATCGCGGCGGCAACGGCGGGCGATCTCAAGTCGGCAGCGACCCGCTGGCTGCGGGACGGCGAGTGGGTGCTCGAGGTGCATCCGTACCCCACGTTCGAGACGGCCGCGAGCGGCGCCGACCGCACCAAGCTGCCCGATGCCGGCACGCCGCCTGATGCCCGGTTTCCGGCCATCGCGCGCGCTGCACTGCCGAACGGGCTCAAGATTGTGCTCGCCGAGCGGCACTCGATTCCACAGGTGCAGCTCACGCTGCTCGTGGATGCCGGGTACGCCGCCGATCAGTTTGCGGCGCCCGGCACCGCGAGTCTCGCGCTCGACATGCTGGACGAAGGGACGACCCGGCGCACCGCGCTGCAGATCAGCGACACGCTGTCGCAGCTGGGCGCGCAGCTGTTTACGAGCTCGCAGCTCGACGTGTCACGCGTCGCGCTGTCGACGTTGAAGGAAAACCTCGATCCGGCGCTCGACGTCTTTGCCGATGTGCTGCTCAATCCGTCGTTTCCGCAGGCCGACTTCCAGCGGCAGCAGCGGCAGCGGCTGGCGCGCATTCAGCGCGAGAAGGTGCAGCCGGTGCAGATGGCACTGCGCGTCTTCCCGCAGCTGCTGTACGGGGCGAAGCACGCCTACGGCAACCCCCTGACGGGATCGGGTACGGAAGCGTCGGTGTCGGCCATGACGCGCGACGATCTGGTGCGCTTCCACCGCACCTGGTTCAAGCCGAATCATGCGACGCTGGTGATCGTCGGCGATGTGTCGATGGCGGAGATCCAGCCGAAGCTCACGCGCCTGTTCAGCAGCTGGCGGTCCGGCGATGTGCCGCAGAAGAACGTGAGCTCGGTCGCCGATCAGCCGCGGTCGCTCGTCTACATTCTCGATCGCCCCGGGGCGGAGCAGTCGATCATTTTCGCCGCCGATCTCGCGCCGCCGAAGGCCAATCCGCACGAGTACGCGATCGAGGCGATGACGTCACTCCTGGGCGGGCAATTCACGTCCCGCGTCAACATGAATCTGCGCGAAGCGAAACACTGGTCGTACGGCGCGTTCACATTGGTCTGGGATGCGCGCGGCCAGCGGCCGTTCATCGCGTACGCGCCGGTGCAGACCGACAAGACCAAGGAGTCGATGATCGAGGTCGACGGGGAGCTGCGCGGCATTCTCGGGCCGAAGCCCGTGACCGCGGACGAGCTCGCCAAGGCGCAGGCGAATCTGACCCTGACACTGCCCGGCAACTGGGAGACGATGGACGCCGTGCAGGGCTCGCTCGAGCAGCTGGTGACGTTCGGATTGGACGATCACTACTACGAGACGTACGCGCAGCGCGTGCGGGCTCTCACCATCCCCGACGCCGCGGGCGCGGCGCAGGAAGCGATCCGTCCCGATCATCTGGTGTGGGTGGTCGTGGGCGATCGGGCGAAGATCGAAGCGGGGATCCGCGAGCTGAACTTCGGGGAAATCCGCTTCCTCGACGCCGACGGCAAGCCGTTGGCGGCGCGGTAGACCTCACCCCCTGACCCCCTCTCCGAACTCGGAGAGGGGGTACGTAGTGTGAGTAACGGGGCGGGAGTAAGTTCTCCCGTCCCGCTTTTTCTTGGAGATCTCGTGCGCGCGCTTCCCATCGCCATCCTGTCGATCGCCGCAGCCGCGACTCTCGCGGCGCAAGCACCAGCACCGCAGCAGGTACTCATCAAGGCCGGCCGGCTGATCGATGGCCGGTCGCAACAAGTCCAGACGAATGTCGGCATCCTGATCGATGGTGAACGCGTCAAGGCCGTCGGTCCCTTGGCGCAGATCCAGGGTCAGGCCGCGAACGCCCGCGTCATCGATCTGAGCCAGATGACGGTGCTCCCCGGGCTCATCGACGCGCATACGCATCTGCTGCTCCAGGGCGACGTCACCTCCCAGGACTACGAGGACCAGCTGCTCAAGCAGTCGACGCCGTACCGGGCGATTCTGGCGGCTCGCAACGCGCGCATCGCCCTGGAGCATGGCTTCACGGCGATCCGCGATCTCGAAACCGAAGGTGCGATGTACGCGGACGTGGATGTGAAGCTCGCGATCAACAACGGCGAGATTCCGGGGCCGCGCATCTTCGCCGCGACGCGCGCGATGGCGCCGACGGGGATGTATCCGATCACGACCGCGAACTGGGAGCTCGAGCTCCCGCACGGCGTGCAACCCGTCGACGGCGTGGACAACGCGCGCCTCGCCGTGCGCCAACAGGTGCAGCACGGCGCCGATTGGATCAAGTACTACAGCGACCGCCGCTACTACTTCACGCCCGACAGCGTGCTGCACAGCTGGGTGAACTTCACCGACGCCGAGGCGAAAGCGATCGTCGACGAGGCGCACCGTCTGGGCCGCTCGGTAGCCGCGCATGCGATCGGCTCCGACGGCATTGGCGCGGCGCTCCGGGCCGGCGTCAACTCCATCGAGCACGGCGACGGCCTCACCGACTCGCTGATGGACGTGATGGTGCGCACCAACGTCTATTGGGTTCCCACGGTGACGGTCGGTGTTCACGTCCTGCCCCGCGGCGGTGTGTGGCCCGCTCTCGTCAATCTCGAGCGGCGGGCCTTCGGCCGGGCGCTACGGCGCGGCGTGAAGATCGCGATGGGCACGGACGTCGGCGGCTTCCCGTGGACCGAGGTCAATCAGGCGAAGGAATTCGAGTACTACGTGCAGTACGGGATGACGCCGATGCAGGCGATTCAGTCGGGAACAACGGTGGCCGCGGCGCTGCTCGGCCAGGAGCAAAACTTCGGCGCCATCGCGCCCGGACTGTACGCTGACATCATCGCGGTTGCAGGCGATCCCATGCGTGATATCACGGAACTGCAACGAGTGAAGTTCGTTATGAAGAGCGGCGCCGTGTACCTTTCCCAATAGTGAAACTGTTTGTCGTCGGGCTCCTCGGGCTCTCCCTGAGCTTCGGCGCCGCCCGTGTCTCGCAGGGACAACTGTCCCCGCCCGGCACCGGCGGCGTCGCTGCGCTGGCGAGTACGCTGCGGCAGCTCGGCAGCAACAAGCGCGTGCTGATGATCGGCGCGCATCCCGACGACGAGGACACCCAGCTCCTGGTGTTGCTGTCGCGCGGCATGGGCGCGCAGGCAGCCTACCTGTCGCTGACCCGCGGTGAAGGCGGCCAGAACCTGATCGGTCCCGAGCTCGGCCCCGAGCTCGGCATTATCCGCACCGAGGAGCTGCTCGCCGCCCGTGAGCTTGACGGCGCGCGCCAGTTCTTCACGCGGGCCTACGATTTCGGTTTTTCGAAGTCGGTGGAGGAGACGTTCCGCTTCTGGCCGCGCGACTCGATTCTCAAAGACGTGGTCGATGTGATCCGGCGGTTCCGGCCGCAGATCATCATCGCGGTATTCTCCGGGACGCCGGCCGATGGGCACGGGCACCATCAAGTCTCGGCGATTCTCGCGCGGCAGGCGTTCGACCTGCTGCGCGATTCCACCTGGGGGCCGCAGAAGTTCTACCGCTCGACCCGCGGCGATCCGACCGCCACGACGGTGTCGCTACCCGTCGGCATCCTCGATCCGATCCTCGGTCAATCGTATTTCCAGGTGGCGATGGCGAGCCGCAGCCGGCACCGCTCGCAGGACATGGGCCAGCTGCAGCGGCCCGGTCCGGCGACCTCCGGGGTCGCGCTCCTCGCGACGAGAACAGGGGCTGGGGGGTTGGGATCAGGGACTAGTGGTGCCGAGACCTCGATATTCGCGGGCGTGGATACCGCAGTTCGCGTTGTTGGTTACGCAGCGCTCGTCGACTCCGCGCGTGCGGTGCTGGCGCCGTGGCGTCCGTCTACGACGGTTCCATATCTGGTGCGGGCGCTCCGGCTCGTCGGGAGCGCCGACACGGTGCAGCGCGCGTTGCTCGAGCGCGCGATCGCGATTGCCGCGGGCGTGACGATCGATGGAACGGCAGATGACGGGATCGTCACGCCGGGCGAGCGGTTGCAGATCGAAGTGACGGTATGGAATGCCGGTGACAGTACCGTCCGCGTGGACAGTATTGGCGTAGCGGCGCCTGCCGGTTGGAGCCTCGAGCGCCTCGAGCTGGGTGCTCCCACCGTCGCCCCAGGATCGTTGCTGACGCGCCGCTTCGTGCTGACGGTCGCGAAAGAGGCCGAACGCACTCAGCCCTATTTCTTGCGGCGCCCGCTCACCAATCGCGGCGGGCTGTACGACTGGTCGACGGCGCCGGCGGATGTGCGCGGCCTGCCGTTCGAGCCGCCGCCCGTCAGCGCACGCGTGCGTTTGGTGATCGGCGGGGAGCCGGTGACGCTCACGCGCGAGGTCGTGTACCGCTATCGCGATCAGGCGATCGGCGAGGTCCGGCGTCCGATTTTTGTCACGCGGGACGCGGACGTTGCCATTGCGCCGGATGAGCTGCTGTGGCCCATCGACGGCGGATCGCGCGAGCCGCGGCACTTCACCGTCACGGTGACCAATCGCGCGCGCGGGCCCGCAACGGTTCGCGCCGCCGTGACGTCGCCCGCCGGCTGGCCGCCGATCCCCGCCGAGAGCCTCGCGTTTACGCGCGAAGACGAGACGAAGAGTGTCGCGGTGACGGTCGCGCCGCCGACAGCCGACAGCCTCAAGGCGGGGACTTACGATCTGCGGGCCGGTTCGGGATGGCTCGAGATCATCGACTACCCGCACATTCGGCCCCGCGCGCTGACTCGACCGTCGGTCGCGCAGATCCGCGCCGCGCGCGTCGCGTTGCCGGGACTTTCCCACGTCGGTTACGTGCGGGGGGCGGCCGACCGCGTTCCCGAGGCGCTGCTGGCGATCGGTGTCCCGGTCGAGCTGATCGGCGCCGATTCGCTCGCGCGGGGCGACCTGTCGCGCTACGACGCGATCGTGATCGGCAGCCGCGCCTACGAGACCGAGCCCGCGCTGGTCGCCAACAATGGCCGGCTCCTTGATTATGTGATGAAGGGTGGGCTCCTCATCGTGCAGTACCAGCAGTATCCGTTCGTGGACGGTGGATTCGCGCCGTATCCGTTGACCATCGCCCGCCCGCACGACCGCGTGACGGACGAGAACGCGCCGGTCATCGAGCTCGACCCGACCAATCCTGTCTTTCACTATCCGAATGCCATCGGTGACGCCGATTGGCGCGGTTGGATTCAGGAGCGTGGGCTGTACTTCGCGCACACGTGGGACACGACCTACGTGCCGGTACTCGAGACGCACGACCCCCCACCTCCGAGCCCACCGGCGGAGTTGAAGGGGGGCCTGCTGATCGCGCCGCTCGGACGCGGGACGTACGTCTATACCGGATTGAGTTTCTTCCGGCAGCTTCCGGCTGGCGTGCCTGGTGCCTATCGGCTCTTCATGAACCTCCTTGGGCTGAAAAGGAAAAATGTTCCGTAACTGCGTGCGGCGTGTAACGTGCTGCGTGCGGCGCAGGTACTCACGGTTCAGTGCCGCACGCCACACGTCGCACGCGCTGTTGCTGTTGCTCGTCACCGCCTGCTCGCGTGACGACCGCACGCCATTGGTCGTCTACAGCCCCCACGGCCGGGATCTGCTCACCCTGTTCGAGCACCGCTTCGAGGCCCTGCACCCCGACATCGACGTGCGCTGGCTCGATATGGGCTCGCAGGACGTCTACGACCGCGTCCGCTCCGAGCGCGCCAATCCGCAGGCGGACGTCTGGTTCGGCGGTCCGTCGCTGATCCTCGCCCAGGCCGCGCGCGACTCGCTGCTCGACTGCCGGCGCGCGGTGTGGGCCGATGCCATCGCCCCACGCGGCCGCGGCACCGGCGATTGCTACGTGGCGGCCTACGAGACGCCTGCGCCCTTTCTCTACGCGGAGAAAGTCGTCAAGCCGGAAGACGCGCCGCAGGACTGGGACGACCTCCTCGATCCCAAATGGAAAGGGAAGCTGATCATCCGCGACCCGCTCGCGAGCGGCACGATGCGCGCGGTGTTCGGCTACATCATCCAACGTGGGATGAAGCAGACGGGCGACACAGCCGCGGGATTCGCGTGGCTGCGCCGCCTGGACGGCCAGACGAAGGTCTACGAGCAAAACCCGGCACTGGTGAGCGAGAAAATCGCCCGGCAGGAAGGGTTGGTCACGATCTGGGATCTGCCCGACGTGTTGATCAGCCGCCGGCGCGGCATGCCGATCGGCTACGTCTTTCCCAAGAGCGGAACGGTCGTGATCGAAGATGGAATCGCCGTCGTGCGCGGCGCGAAACATCTCGCGGCGGCGCACGCCTACGTCGATTTCGTCGGCAGTGTCGAGATGCAGCTCGCGGCGGCGCGTGAAGTCTACCGCCTGCCCGCCCGGCTCGACCTGCCGGCCGACTCCCTGCCCGATTGGGTCAGGGACGTGCGTCGCCGCATGGTCGTTGCCGACGTCGACTGGAATCTCCTGGCGGAGCAGGCCCCGGACTGGATGCGCTGGTGGGACCAGCACGTGCGTGGCACGGGAAAACGCCCTTGAGCGTTTTTCTCCAGATTCAGGCGATCGAAAAGCGCTGGGACCACGGCGTGACGGTCGGTCCCATCTCGCTCGACATCGCGCGCGGCGAGATTCTGGCCCTGCTCGGGCCCTCGGGAAGCGGCAAGACGACGATGCTGCGACTGCTCGCCGGCTTCGAGACCGCCGACGGCGGCAGCATCGCGGTGGCGAACGAGGACGTGACATCCGTGTCGCCCGCGCAGCGCCGCTTCGGCATGGTGTTCCAGCACTACGCGCTGTTTCCGCACCTCGATGTCGGCCAGAACGTCGGGTTTGGACTGCGGGAAAAGGGGAAGGGGGACGAGGGAAGGGTAGGGCAGAAAGTTTCCGAGGCCCTGACGCTCGTCGATCTGGCTGGGTTCGAGCGGCGCAAGGTCCACGAGCTGTCCGGCGGCCAGCAGCAGCGTGTGGCGTTGGCACGCGCGCTCGCGCCCGAGCCGCGCGTCCTGCTGCTCGACGAGCCGTTGTCGAACCTCGACCCCGCCCTGCGCGAGCGCACCCGGCACGAGCTGCGGGAAGTCATCCAACGCGTCGGGATCACCACGGTGTTCGTGACGCACGAGCAGGAAGAAGCGTTCGACCTTGGTGACCGCATCGCGGTGCTCAACCAGGGACGGCTGGAGCAGACCGGCGCGCCCGACGAGCTGTACGAGCATCCCGTCAATCTTTTCGTCGCGACGTTCGTGGGTCGTGCGAACGTCTTCCGCGGCAATGCCGCTCGCGCTCTGGGTGCCAACGGCCAGGCCGTCCTGGTGGTGCGGCCGGAGCGGCTGCGATTTGCCGGAGCCGGTCTTCCCGGGATCGTTCGCGAGCGGCGCTACATCGGCGCCGCCGCGTTTTTCGTGGTCGAAGGAGACGACCATGAGCGCTTCGAGGTGCTGGCCGAGTCTGACGCCGCGAAGGTGGGCGAGCGCGTGTATGTGGAAGCCACGCGGGTGATCGCGCTGTGACGGTGCGGTCGAGGAGATCTGACATCGCGGCGGCGGCGCTGACGCTGCTCCTCGCCTGGCTGGTGATCTATCCGATTCTCGTCGTCGCTGTCGATGCGGCCCACCCCTCGGCGCTGCGCGCCTTTCTCACCCGTTCCGGTGAGTGGGCTGCGCTCTGGGCCAGCGTCTGGATCTCGCTGGTGAGTGTGATCCTGGCGGCGGCGATCGGCATCCCGCTCGCGTTTCTGTTCGAGTGGTTCGATTTCCCGGGCCGCAAGACACTCGGCGCGCTCATCGCGCTGCCGGTCGTGCTGCCGCCGCTCGTCGGGGTGATCGCGTTCCTTTTTTTGTACGGCGAATCGGGCTTCATCGCCCGCGCAGTTCAGTCGCTGCTGCACCTCCAGAACGCGCCGTGGCGGCTCCAAGGGGCGGTGGCGATCCTGCTCGTCCACGCCTACTCGATGTACGTCTACTTCTATCTGTTCACGCGCGCGGGACTCGCCAAGCTCGACGTCTCGATGCTGGAAGCGGCGCAGGCGTTGGGCGCCGATCGACGGGCGACGTTGTGGCGGGTGATCGTGCCGTTGCTCCGTCCCTCCCTCGTCGGCGCGGCGATCCTCACGTTCATGACCTCGCTCGGCTCCTTCAGTGCGCCGTACATCTTTGGCGGGGGCTTCCGCGTGATGACGACGCAGATCGTTGCGACGAAGCTGAACGGCGACCTGCCGCTCGCCATGGTCGAGACCGTCGCGCTGGCAGTCGTCGCCGTGGCCGGTCTCGTGATTCTGCGCCGCACCGAGGGCGACGATATCCTCGTCGCCCTGGGGAAGGGGATCGCGCCGCGGCCACGGCCGATCCGGCGCGCGGGCGTGCGCCGGCTGGCGACGATCGCGGGTTGGGGTCTCGCGGTGCTGCTGCTCCTG
>DASWEL010000327.1:0-2885 GCA_036394755.1 Gemmatimonadales bacterium
CTCTACAGCTCGCTCGACACGGCGCTCGTGCGGCCGATCGCCGAACGGACGCATGCGCTCGGGCTCAGGCTGTCGGGGCATATCCCGAATCACATGACCGCGGCGAAGGCGGTGCGCGCCGGGTACGACGAAATCCAGCACATCAACATGCTGTTCCTGAATTTCGAGGGTGATTCGATCGACACGCGCACGCCCTCGCGTTTCAGCGCCCCGGGCCGCTACGGCGCCGATCTCGATCTCAACTCCGACAGCGTGCGCGCATTTCTGCAATTACTCAAGGATCACCACACTGTGATCGACCTGACCCTCGCGACGTTCGAAGGGATGTACACGGTGCGGCCGGGGACCATGGACGAGGGCGGCAGGCGGATCGCGAACCGCATGCCGGCGGAAGTGCGGCGCGGCTTTCTCGCGGGCGGCATCGCGCAGAGCGACTCGCAGCAGACGCGGTATCGCGCGTCCTGGGCGAAGATGCTGGCGTTCGCGAAGGCGCTGGACGACAACGGCATTCAAATCGTGGCGGGCACCGACTGCATGGCGGGCTTCTGCCTGCAGCGCGAGCTCGAGCTGTACAGCAAGGCCGGGATTCCCAACGCCCGGGTGCTGCAGATCGCGACCTGGGGTGGCGCGACCGTCATGAAACGCACCGATCGGCTCGCCGCGATTCGTCCCGGCTATCTCGCGGACCTGGTGCTGGTGGATGGGGACCCGGTGGCCGACATGACGAATATCGAGCGCGTCGATCTCGTGATGAAGAACGGCGTGATCTACGATCCCGCGGCGATTTATCGCACGATCGGTGTGCTGTCGTGGCGCGAGGGGCAGCGAGCCGCGCCGTAAGGGTCAGGGCGCGTAGCCGCTCGCGCGCAGAATAGCCTCCGGATCACGCAGCTCGAGCAGCTCACGCACCGCGGCGCGCTTGTCGGTGGCGCGTGCGTAGTAGGCACCGGCGATCCGGTAGCCCACCCAATAGCCGATGTCCACTGCGCCGTGGTTCTGTCCCGCCGGCAGCATGCCGTTGTACATCCACATGCGGATTATCGAATCACCGGCTATTTCCATTTCGTCCTGGAAGTCCACCCAGACCTCGTGCTCATGCGCGCGCCCGTAGACCTGGCGCGGCGTGTTCGCGGCCCATGGTCCCACGGCGAGCTCGGACACAAAGTCGGCGATCCCTTCGCCGAGGGCGTGACGCAGCAGGGTGTCGTGCTGGCCTTGGGGCATGGGCTTCTGCTGCGTGTGTACAGCCTCGTGCACGACCAGGCCCACGAGCGATGCGAAACGATGCCAGGGCATGCCCTTCCGCGCCCAATCAGGGAGCTCGTCGAGCGGGGTAGTGGGATCGCTCGCACTCTGCTCGGTGCCTATCAGCATGCCGCTCTCCGCGGTCGTGCCGCCGGTCGAGAGTATGCCGATCAGGAAGTAGATGCTCGGGAATCGGGCGTCGGGATATAGGGCGGCGAGGTTGGCCAGACCCCGGCGTATGCCCGATGTGATCGCCACGTTCGTATCGACCGAGAGCGTCGTGGCGCGCACGGCGGCGTAGTAGCGGGGGTACTGCGCGAGCGCGTGTAGCAGATGTTCGGCGGCGGATCGCTCGTAGAACGGCGCGGTGACTTTCTTCACACTATCCAGGGGCAGCGAGTCGAGCCGGGCTTTGGGCCAACCGGCAGCAGCCAGCCGCGCGCGGACGGTGTCGGGATTTATGAGCCGCACCCGGATCCAGTCGCGCAGGCCCGGCGAGCCGGGCTGCAAATACACCGTCTCGAAGATGCGCACGCGCTCGGCTGAGTCTTTGCCGGCGGCGAGGTCGTAGGCGCGCCAGAAGTTCGGGATGTCGCGGGTGACGATCTGGACGGAATCGATTGACGTCTGAACGGCGAGGAAGAGTGAGAGCAGTAACATGTCGCGCTCCGCAGGGGGCTCGGATGAGGAGGGATATTACCCCTAAGGCTCGGATTCATCCGCATCCTTCGCTTCGGCCCTCATCAGTCACGGTTTTGTCCGCTTCCCGCTTTCTGAGCAACCTTCCCGAGGCTTCGCGCGTCCTATAAGCACAAGCCGTCGTCACCCATGCTCCGGGAGGGGCTATGAAGACGGCTACGTACCTTTTTGCAGTCGCCACGTTTCTCGTCGCACCGAGTCTTTCCGCTACACAATCGACCATTGTCTCCGCCATTCAGGCGTCGGCCGGTGAACTCAGTCCCGAGGTGCAGCTGTATGTCGGCCGCGGCGATGAGCTGACCGGCCGCCTGCGCTACGACGCAGCGGCACGAGAGTACGCGCGCGCCGCCGACATTGCGCGCAGCGAGGGGCACCTTGCCAGCGGAACGAGTTGGAAGCTGGCGACGGCACACTACTACAATGGCAACCTGGTTCGCGCGGCCGCTGCGTTGGATCAACTCACAAATGAAGCCGCACTGGTGGGTGATCTCGAGGTGGAAGCGCTGTCGATTTACTACGCGGCGTGGTTAGACGGCAAGGCGGGCCGCGGGCCTGAGATGGCGGCACGTGTCACGCGGCTCGAGGGGCTGCTGCGCTCACAGTATCTCCCGGTCGCGCTCCGTGATCGCCTGAGCGGCTGGCTCCGGACCTCGCGGGAAGTCGCGGCGATCGGCTCACAATGACTCCGTAGACGTTCGAAACCTCACCCCCTGGCCCCCTCTCCCTGTCGGGGGGGAGGAGGCGGATTGTGCTGTATCGGAGCATGCGGTAGCTCTAACCCCCATGGCGAACCTCTGCGAGGTCTGTGGCCAGCCATGCGGATGGTGGAGAACGGTGCACCGCGAGTGCGAACCACAAAAGGAAGCGATCGATCACGTCCGATTCGCGGAGCACCGCCAGGAGGAACAGGCAGCGGAGGCGCAGTACCCCATCATGGTCGA
>DASWEL010000328.1:0-2531 GCA_036394755.1 Gemmatimonadales bacterium
CGCGTCGCGCATCGCGACGGGGTCGTCGATCAGGACCAAATCCACCTTGAAGTCCTGGCCGCCCGCCGTGTGCCACACCTTCCCGGCCTTGAAGCCGCCGTTCGCGTAGATGACCGGCGCCCAGCCGGCCCACACGTTGAGCGCCATGCGCACCGTGCGGTTCGCGAGCGGCTTGTAGTTCGAAATCCCGCGCACGGGCGGCAGACGCTGCGCGGGAACGTACGTGTACTCCTTGGCCGTCGTGACGGTGCTCGTATCGCTCGCTTCGAGCCCGGCCTTCGCCGCGTCCGACGGATGGAAGATGGATCCGATCCCACCTTCCTTGCCGGCGGAGCGGTGCAGGCCCAAGTACACCAACCCGGCGACCACCAGCAGCAGGACGACGTAGAATGCGGCTCTCGGTTTTCCGTTCGCCATGGAGGTGCGCTCCGTCAGGTGTTCTTGTCGGTTGCAGGACCCAGGTTCTTGTTAGACTCGACCACCGGTGTCGTCTCGGGAGATTTGAGACCGAGCTCCACTTCGTATTGCTGTAACACATCCTCGGCGAGCTGCGATTCCATGCGCTCTTTGGCCTTGATGTCGGCGACGCCCCGCGAGGAGAGATCCGCCGCGACGCGCACCTTGCCGCGATTGGTGTCGATCTTCTGCTGGATGATCTGCTCGATCTGCCCGAAGTCGGTCGTGACGTCAAAGTCGAGATCGCCGGCAATCCGCGCGATCTCCGCCTCCGCCGCCGTCATCTTCAGGTCGGCGTTGTAGCGCTCGATCTTCTCGCGCACCTCGGCGAGCTGTTTGTTCGCGTACTGGATTTTCTTGAGGTTATTCTCGTAGGCCTCCTCGTGCATCTTCAGCTGTTCCTGATTCTGCGCGAGGTCCGCTTCGGCCTTCTGGAGCTGGAGTGCGAACTTGCCGGCGGTCTCGCGGTCTCCGGCCTTGAGGTAGGCCTTCACTTCCGCCTTCATCTTCTCGACCTGGGACTTGCCCATCGTCGTCTGTCGCACGACGCGCTCGACCAGCCCACGGTACAGCTCGAGGCCCTTGCGGCCCTCCTGGAGCTGTTCCACAGAGCGGTCGTATTCGAGCCGCATGATCGCGATGGGATCGCGCTCCCAGAGGGCGTTGGCGATGCTGTTGAAGAACGCCCGAATTACGGTGACGAACTTTCGGAAAATCATGTCGCCGTCCTCATCGTGGAGTGGCTAGGCGAGCAATATATATCAGCCCCGTCGCGCTGCAGCCGCTCGGACGGCGTCAATCGCGGCGCGCAGCTGGCGCTCGGTGACGTACGGTGCGGGCCCGAGCCTGAGTCGGTCGCCGCGATGATCAGCCCAGATATGCTGCCGGCGCAACGCTTCCTGGAGTCGGGCGGCCTGGGGCGCGCTAAAGGACATAAACCCGCCCAGCGCCGCTACGCGTGCATCGGGCGCGGACTCGAGTCCCCGCACCAGAAGCGCGATGTGCTGCTGGCTCAGCTCGCGCAGCCGTTCCACCGTGAGATTCTGGTCTTCAAAGAACTTGAAAACCGCCGCCCCGCGATAGTGACTCGTGAAGTCGTACGTTGCTCCGGCAAACCGCGCCGGTCCCGGCCCATACTCCACGCGCCCACTCGGCGCCTTGCTCAGATCGGTGAACTCGCTGAACCAGCCCGTCACCACCGGCCGCAGCGTCGTGTCCGCCGGGAATCGCAGGAACGCATTGCCCGGCCCAAGCTGGCAGTACTTGTACCCACCGCCGACGACGTACGCCCCCTCCAGCCCTTCCACGCGCAGCGAAAACGGAATCACGTTGAGTGCGTGGTAGGCGTCCACCAACAATTCCGCCCCCAACTGCTCGCAGGTCCTGAGCGTGGCCATGAGGTTTGGCACGATATGAGCGTTCGTGTACAAGACGGCCGAGACGAGAACCGCGGCGGTGCGCTCATCGACTTTCTGGGCAAGCCGTTCGGCCAGCGTCGCCGCCGGGTCCGCCGCCACCTTCACAACCTCGATGCCTTCCTCGGCCAGCCGATCGAGCTGGCGGCGGATCGTGTGAAACTCGCCATCCGTCGTGATCAGGCGGGGACGCTTCTTTAAAGGAAGAGCCGAGAGGAACCGCACGACCAGCTCATGTGTGTTAGGCGCGAGCGCGATGCGATCTGGCGAATCGTCGAGCAGGCGGGCGAACCCCCGGCGGACTTCATTGGCTTTCTCGAATGCCTTGTCCCACACATCGTCGACCAACTCCGCGCTATCCAGCCAGGCTTGTTGCTGCGCTTCGAACGCGACGTCCGGCCAGGCCTGATGGGAATGACCGGTCAGCAGGATTCGCTCGGTGACTCGGAACCGCGAGTAGTGTTTCGCCAGCTCTTCCGGATTGATCACAGCTCGGAGCGAATCGCCCACAGATCGGGGAACGCGGGCTGGTTCAGCGTCTTCATTAAATACTCGGCGCCGGCGGAGCCTCCAGTTCCTTGCTTCGTTCCAATCGTGCGCTGCACCATCTTCACGTGCCGGTACCGCCACTCCATGAACCCCTCATCGAGATCGACGAGC
>DASWEL010000329.1:0-1546 GCA_036394755.1 Gemmatimonadales bacterium
CCCCGCCATTGGACCGTGATCGTCGGTGGGGCCACCGCCGATACCAGTATCTACGCGAACGCATTCTTTCCCCAGGCAATCGACATCGGTGTCGGCGACACCGTCACCTGGACGTTTGAAGGATTTCACAACGTCGCCTTCCTGGGTGGGGGTGCCGCGCCGCCGTTCGCCGTTCCGGAGGGGGACAAGATGTATTGGAATCCCCTGATATTCTTTCCCGCCGGCGACCCGAGCTACGATGGCACCGGCTATCACAACTCGGGGGTGCCCGGCCCGGACGGGCGGCTGTCGTACACACTGACGTTCACCAAGCCCGGGCGCTACTCGTACATCTGCGGGATTCACTCCGGCATGCGCGGTACGGTGATCGTGAAGGACAAGGCGAAGGGCACGCCGGCCGCCGCATTGAAGCGGGGACGCGCCGAGCAGGCTGCAACCCTGGCCGCGGGACGCGCTCGCTTCGCCAACCTCCACGTTGAACGTCACGGCACGGCCTTCGTTGTGCCGCTCGTCGGGAATAGCCGACAGCGCTACTCCGTGCTCCGCTTCACTCGCGAACCCCTGGTTGTTCCACGCGGCGCGACAGTCACGTGGGCGATGCGCGACACGTTCGAGATTCACACGGTGACGTTTACGAACGGAGAGAAGCCGGCGCCGTTCGTGGTGCCCGAACCCCAGTCCAGCGGTCCACCCAAGTTGCTCCTCAACCCGAAGGCCATCGTCCCGACCACCACCACGCAGTACGACGGCACCGGCTACGTGAACTCTGGGATGCTGTTCCCGCCAGGCAACCCGGGGAAGCTCCCGTCATCGTTCAGCCTCACGTTCACCACACCGGGACGCTTCGAGTACTGGTGTCTGATACACGCTGATGCCGGGCAGCGTGGAATCATTGTCGTCCGGTAACGCATTCATAAAGGGAGACACTTCACCGATGGCAACTGAACTGCTTGCAGCGCACAGCGTGATCCGCGATCCGATCAGCGATCATCTCATCACGCCGCAGAACTCGGCGCTGCTCGTGATCGACTACCAGCCGGCCCAAGTGGGCGCGGTGCGGTCGATGGATCGCGAGCTGCTCGTCAAGAATATCGTTTCGACGGTGAAGCTCGCGCGCCTGTTCGGCCTTCCGATCGTGCACTCGACGGTCAACGTCAAATCGGGGCGAGGCAAGCCGACCGTTTCCCCACTCGGGGAGCTACTCAAAGACGATACTCCGGTCGATCGAACCAGCACCAACGCCTGGGAGGACGCCGGGTTCGTTCGCGCCGTGCGGGCCACGGGCCGGCGCAAGCTCATCTTCTGCGCGCTCTGGACGGAGATTTGTATGGCCTTCCCCGCGCTCGACGCGTTGCGGGAGGGTTACGACGTGTATCCCGTCGTCGATGCGATCGGCGGTACCTCCCTCGAGGCGCATCGCGCCGGCCTCGAGCGTGTCGTGCAAGCCGGCGGCCGGCCGATCAGTTGGGTCTCGTTCGCGTCCGAGCTGCAGCGCGACTGGGCTCGCTCGGAGACGGTGGCGGGCGTCGTGGAGATCGTGCTCACC
>DASWEL010000330.1:0-1905 GCA_036394755.1 Gemmatimonadales bacterium
CTGGCGGACGTGATCGGCCAGATCGAGGCAACGGTCCTGATCGGCCTTTCCACCGTGGGTGGTGCGTTCACCGAGCCGATCGTCCGCGAGATGGCCCGCAAGACGGACCGGCCGGTGATCTTTCCGCTCTCGAACCCCACTGCCAAATCCGAAGCGGCCGCGGAGGATCTGATCCGCTGGACCGACGGTCGGGCGCTCGTCGCCACCGGGTCGCCCTACGCCCCCGTGAACTACGACGGCCGCTCGATTCCGATCGCCCAGTGCAACAACGTCTTCATCTTCCCGGCGGTCGGACTCGGCGTGGTCGCGTCGGGGGCGCGCCGGGTGACGGACGGAATGATGCTGGCGGCCGGCCGGGTGCTCGGCGACTACTCCCCGGCTCGAAAGGACCCGTCCGGCTCGCTGTTGCCCCGACTGCGCGACGTCCGCGCGGTGGCCCGGGCGATCGCGACCGCGGTCGGTCTCGAGGCGCAGCGCGCCGGAGTGGCGCCGAAGACGAGCGAAGCGGAGCTACGCCAGCGCGTCGTCGCCACGCAGTGGACGCCCGCCTATCCCTCATGAGCAAGTTCCGGATCGAGGAAGACGCGCTCGGCAACGTCGAGGTGCCGGCCGATCACCTGTGGGGCGCGCAGACGGAACGGTCACACCGGAACTTTCCGATCGGTGTCGACCGCTACCGCTGGGGCCGCTCCGTCATCCGCGCGCTCGGCATCCTGAAGAAGTGCGCGGCGCTCGCCAACGGCGAGCTGGGGCAGCTGCCGCGCGAGAAGGTCGACCTCATCGTCCGCGCCGCGCAGGATGTCATCGACGGGAAGCTCGACGGCGAGTTCCCGCTCGTCGTCTTCCAGACCGGGTCGGGCACGCAGACGAACATGAACGCGAACGAGGTGATCGCGAACCGCGCGATCCAGCTCGCCGGCGGGACGGTGGGGTCGAAGAAGCCGATCCATCCGAACGATGACGTGAACCACAGCCAGTCCTCCAACGACACCTTTCCGACCGCCATGCACATCGCCACGGTCGAGCAGCTCGTCGACGTGCTGACGCCAGCGATCCGGACGTTGCGGGACACGCTGGACGCCAAGGCTCGGGCGTTCTCGCCCGTGGTGATGGTCGGCCGGACACATCTCCAGGACGCGACGCCGCTGACCCTCGGCCAGGTGATCTCCGGCTGGGTGGCGCAGCTCGATCAGGCGCTCGACGGTATCGCGCGGGTGCTCCCGGGCGTGTGCGCGCTCGCGATCGGCGGCACGGCGGTCGGGACGGGGCTGAACGCCCACCCCCGCTTCGGCGAGGTGGCGGCGCGGAAGATCGCCGAGGAGACGGGCAAGCCGTTCGTCTCGGCGCCGAACAAGTTCGCCGCCCTCTCGGCGCACGACGCGATGGTGAACGTCAGCGCCGCGCTGCGGACCCTGGCGGGCGCGCTCATGAAGGTCGCGAACGACGTGCGCTGGTACGCCTGCGGGCCACGCGCCGGATTCGCGGAGCTCCGCATCCCGGAGAACGAGCCCGGCTCGTCGATCATGCCGGGCAAGATCAATCCGACGCAGTGCGAGGCGCTGACCATGGTCGCCGTGCAGGTGTTCGGGAACGATCATGCAGTCGCCTTCGCGGGGTCGCAGGGGAACTTCCAGCTGAACGTGTACAAGCCAGTCATGCTGCACAACGTCCTCGCGTCGATTCAATTGCTGGCGGAGGGCGTGCGCTCCTTCGACGAACGCTGCGCCGCCGGCATCGCACCGAACGAGAAGCGGATTCGCGAGCACCTCGACGGCTCGCTGATGCTCGTGACCGCGCTCAACCCGCACATCGGCTACGAGAAGTCGGCGCAGATATCGCTCAAGGCCTACCGCGAGGATCTGACGCTGCGCGATGCCGCGCTGAAGCTCGGCTTCGTCACGGCGG
>DASWEL010000331.1:0-27708 GCA_036394755.1 Gemmatimonadales bacterium
GATCGAGATAGGCCGCGACGTAGCAGGCGAACAGCAGCGGGATCAGGCGCCGGGTGACGCGGGCGTAGAGGCGTGCATCCGTCACGTGTCGTCCATTGGCGCCTAAGCTAGCGCACAGGCGGCTCGAATCTGACGCTGGTAATGCGCCCGCGTGGCCCCACCGCCCAGCAGGCATGGAGGGATATGCAGTGGACGGCCCAATAGGCCGAGCCGCTGAGGTTGGTCCACGAGCGTCCGTCGTTCCCTGTCCAGTCCAGTCCTTTCGGCCCCACCACCACGACGTAGCCCGGCATGCCGGGCACGACTGTGGCGCCATAGACCGCGCCGCTGAACGTTGGACGGTTCACGAGCGTCCACTTTTCGCCGCTATCGCTGGTCACCGCCGCCACGCTGTCGCTACGGTCGTCCGCCTTGAGGAGGCGGCCACCCAACGCCATGCCGTGTTGCTCGTCGCGGAAGGCCAGTGTGGCGACGCCGGCGGCTTCGCCGCTCACGATCGGCGTTGTCACCACGGCCCAGCGACGGCCCTGATCGTCGGAGCGATAGACTCTGGACTCGGGCTCCGTTCCGAACCATGCCCGCGCACGGCCCCGCACCGTGAGGCAGGTGCCGCCGGCCGCTGGCGACCCTTCTCCCGGCAAGGCCGGCGGCATCCCGTCCTCGGCGACCGCGCTCCAGTGCTCGCCGTCGTCGGTGCGGATCACGATCATCTTGCCACGCACGGCGTCGCTCACCGCGATCCCGTGCGTCTCGTCCCAGAAGGCGAAGCAGTCGTAGAAGGCGGCCGAGTCGCGGTTCATGAACTGCAATCGCCAACTCCGCCCAGCGTCGGTGGTCTTGTAGATGCGCGACCGCTCGCCGGGGCCGGCCGCCAGCAGGTACGCCGTGGTGGCGCTCACCCCCTCTACGTCACGGAACTCGAGCGCGGAATCCGGGCCCGTCATCGCGCCCGGCACCCAGGTGCGGCCGCCGTCAACGGTCCGGACCCAGGTTGCCTGGTGCCCCGAGACCCACACCACGCTGTCGTCGACGGCGCTCACTGCCTGCAGGAGCGCCGTCGTGTGGCTCTCCTGCTCCGTGATGGTGCCGACCACGCCGGGCCGGTCACCAGTCTGTGTCCGGCTCTGGAGGGCGCATCCCGCGAGCAGCACCAGCAGCACAAACGAAAGGCGTTCCATCATGGCAGCTTTGGCGACCTCACGGGCGTCGGCTCAAATCTCCCAATTCGAGAACAGCACGCCCTGGGCGGTATGCCGCTCGGGGTAGCCTTCATACGTCATCCTCAGATCCGTCCAGCGCACACGATAGCCGCGCGCGACGAGACGGCGGAACGCCTCCGCGTAGCGGCTCTGACAGCGCACCGCGATCCGGCGGATGCCGGCTTTCGCAGCGGCTGCTTCCACTGCGCCGATCGCGGCATCGAACGCCGCGTCGCTCCGCGCGGCCAGCTTCAAGACGCGGACTTCATCCCGCGTCCGGCTGTCGGCGAGCGGCGCGGAGTGCCACACCGCCATCGCCTCCAACCCCGTATCGCCCTCGACCAACGAGGTGTCGCCGAGGCCGAGCTCGGCGGTGAGCATGATTTCGCGCGAAAAATCGACGCCGGCGACGAGATCGCCCACCAGGCGGCGGCCGGCCGCCATCGCCGCTTCCTTCTCGTCCGCCGACCGGCGCGACAGCAGCACGGGCACCGGATGGCCGCGAGTCGCGATCTCGTTGGTCAGCGTCACGGTGAGGAAGCCCGGTGTGAACCCGAGCCGCGCGTAGAAACCGATGTTCTCCGGGGTCCGCGGCATCGTCTCGAGACCGAGTGTCGTGATGCCACGGTCGATGAGCCAGTCCGCCGCGGTGCGCACGATCGTCTTCCCGACGCCGGTGCTCTGCCGGTCGGGGCGCACGGCGAGCGGCCCCATCCAGCCTTCGACGCCCGCCTGGTGCGCGACGTTGAACGCCGCGATGTCACCGTGCTCGTCGCGCCACACCATCGCACCTTCACCGGCATCGAGCAGCGCGTAGCGCCAGACCAGGGGATTCAGCTGCGGGACACGGACGCCGATCAGGCCGTCGCGGCGATAGCGATCGGTGAAGGCCTCCGCAAAGACGCGGTTCAGCCCCTCGATGTCGCGCTCGACGGCTGGCTCAGGGCCGGTTACTCGGGCTTCAGGCAGCCACGCTCGCATCGGGTGGTCCCAAGGTGGCGGTATCGTCGCGCACGACGCTCGCACCAGTCGTGGCGTCGTAGGAAACGCGAATGACGCGGTCGAGCCCGTCGCGCACCTGCTCGATGTGCGTGATGAGAATGACCTGTGGGAAACGATCGCCCAAACGGCGCAGGAGCGCGAGCACGTGCTGGCGCCTCGATTCGTCGAGCGAACCGAAGATCTCGTCCAGCACGAGCAGGGAGAGCGGTTGCCCCGCCCGTTCGGCGATCATCTGCGAGATCGCGAGCCGTAGCACGAGATTCGCAATGTCCTCTTCCCCGCCCGAGATCACCGGCTTGGGGACGCCCTCGTCGAGGACCACGACGCGGTAGTCCTCGTCGAGATCCACCTCTTCGTAGCGCGCGTCGGTGAGGTCCGAGAGGAATCCAGACGCCAGCGCGCCGATCTCCGGCCGCATGGCCGCGTTCAGCTCGGCGCGCAGATCGGAGAAGGCGCGGTCCAGCTCGTTATGGAGCCGCAGCTCGACTTTGCGCTCGGCGATGGTGCGCTCGCGCGCGGCGCGCTCCGCCGCACGGCGCTCGGTTTCGCGGACCGCGCTCTCAGCCGCCACCAGCTCGCCGCGCGTCTCGGCCACGGCCAGCTCAGCGGCGCGCAACGCGTGCGCCGCCCGGTCATGGCGTTCGCGCGCGGCCTGGAATTTCGGCTCGGAAAACCCCTCCGCCTGCACCGCGTCCGCGAGCTGCTTGACGTGCTCCTCCCGCGCCGACAGCGATTTCTCGGCGAGCTCCGCTTCGCTGACCAGCGCCTCGGCGCGATCGGCGCGCGCCGAGAGGGCCGCGGCCTGCAGCGCGACCGGCTCGAGCCGCGCGAGCTCCGAGCGCACCGCGTTGTGCCGCGCGGCGTCGTAGCCCGCGTCGCGCGCCGCGACACGCCGCTCGATCTCCTCGGTGCGTTTGGCGAGACCGGCGCGCTCCTTCTGCGCGCGCGCCCGTTCTGCGGCCTGCGCGCGCAAATTTCCTTCGCGCTCGGTGATCTGACGGGCCTCTTCGCGCAACGCATCGCGCGCGGCCTCCGCCTGCGTTACCGCCACCGGCGGCGCCGCCAATTGCTCGATGCGCTGCTTGAAATACGTGCCGTCGGTGACGATCACGTCGAGCTGGTTGTTCAGCACATCGAGCACGGCGCGATGCTCCGCGCCCAGGGGCCGCAGGCAGGTCGGGCATTGTCCCTCAGGGCCGAGGCGCTCGATCTTGTCGCGCTGATCCTTGACCTCCTCGTGCTGCTTGAGCAGCTCAGCGCGCCGCGTATTCGCGTATTCCTTCTCGCGCACCCAGGCAGCCTGTTGCTCGCTGGCCACTGTGTCAGCGGCTTCCAGCCGATCGGCGAGCGCTCGGGCTTCTTGCGTGGCGCGCTCGAGCGCAGCCTCGGCATCGGCGAGCTCCGCGATCCGGCGATCCAACACATTCAGATTCCGCGTCAGCTCCGTGACCTTCGCCTGTTCTTCGCGGCGGGCGGCATCTTCGCGGTGCAGTCGATCCAGCTCAGCGAGCTCCGCTTTGAGCTTCGAGACGGGCGCGACCTCGGCATCGAGCTTGCGCAGCTCCTCGCGCGCGGCCAGCGCCTCGGCCAGCTCCTTGTCCAGACGCTGAAACTCCTGGCGCGCGACCACGACGCCTTGTTCCGCTACCCGAAGATCGCCGTGCAGCGACAGGGTCCGTTCCCGCCGCTCCACCCACTGTTGCCAGCGCGGCTCCTCCTCGGCGAGCCCGCGCTGCCCTTTGGTCCGATCAGCCGCTGCCGCCGTCGCAGCCTTGCGCGCGTCCGTCAGCCGCCCCTCGGCCGCCTTTCGCTCTTTCTCGAGCTCGGACTGGGGCGGCAGACCCGTCTCGAGCCCATCCACCTCGTGCCCCAGCGCGTTGCGACGCTCGCGGATCCGCTCCTGCGCAATCGTGAGCTGCTCGTGCCGCAGCACGCGCGACAGAAACGCAGCGCGCTCGGGCCGCGTGGCATCGGCGAGGACCGCCAGCTCTTTTTGACCGGTGAAGTAGGTGTTGAAGAATTCGTCGTGCGTCATGCCGAGGACGCGCTGCAGCCGGGCGGTGACTTCCCTGAGCGAATTGGCGACGACGACGCCGTCCTGGTACAGCTCCGCGTTGTTGAGACCGCGTTCGACGCGAAACGCGTGGCTCCCGAGTCCGAATTCCAGCTCCACGCGCACCGGGGCGCGCGCCTTGGCGCGCAGGTTTCGGATCGAGTCCTTGTCGCCGCGTGCGGCCGCATTGCCGTAAATCGCCCAGGCGATGGCCTCGAGCAGCGAGGTCTTGCCCGACCCATTGGGCCCGATGATGCCGGTGATCCCGTCGCCGAACACGATCTCGGTATCGGCGTGCTGCCGGAAGTTGACGAGCCGCAGCCGGTGCAGCTTCATGCCGGACTGCTTCCGTCGCCTTCGCTGCGACCCACCGCTTCCAGATACTCGACGCCCAGCGTCACGAACGTTTCCCGATTCAGCTCGGCATCGAGCGGCCGGCGTCCGAGGAAGTCCCGCACGGTCTCGTTGAGCGTCTGGCGTTTGGTGCCAGGACCTACCGCCGTGATGTTCCGTTGCGCCTCGGGCCGACGCAGATCGAGCTGAAAATTCAGCGCGCGGGCCTTGTATCCGCGGATCGCCGCGTGATCGAGGTCGCGTGCCACCGCGCGATCGACGTCCCAGACGAGCAGGCGCACGATCTGGTCGTCGATCTTGGCGCTCCCCACCCGTTCGGCGATCTGCGCATCGAGCTCTTTGGCGTTGAGTCCCGCAGCCCTGATCGCCGGCAGATCGATATGGCGCCGGACCGGAGCGATAGGACGGAACGTGACGCGCGCGCCGGGAAGCTCGACGAGGAGATAGCCCTTCCCGCTGCGCTTGGACTTCTTCTGTTCAGCCTCGTCCTGGAGCTGGCCCCACGGGTTCGGTGGCAGGTACTCGAGACTGCCGGAATACCACGCGTTGGTGGCCACGGATTGCGCCGTGTGGTAGTGGCCCAACGCGATGTAATCCCACTTCTCGGGCGCCAGCAGCTCGCGCGACAGCTCGGCGCCGCCGTATTCGACCGTGCCACGTTCCTCGCCCAGCCCACCGTACACTCCGTGCGTGACGAGCACGTTCAGAGTGGGTCCACCAGGGTCCGGGCGCAGCGCCGGCCGGTCGGCGCTGGCGAGTGCCTGCTGCGGCACCGCGAGGACCGCGCAGTCGAGCTTGGGAAGAACGATCCGGCGCGCTGCTTCGACCGCGATTTCGACACCCAGGGCTTCATAGAGACGCAGGATGCTGCCCGTCTCGGTGGAGCGCGGCGTGTCGTGCTCGCCCGCGATCACGACGATCGGCGTGTTGGGCAAACCGGTCCGCAGCCGCTGGAGGTGGCGGAAACAGTACAGGATCGCGGCGTTGGTCGGCCGTACTGAGTGAAACAAATCACCGGCAATGACGATCAGCTGGGGCTTCTGCTCCAAGAGATCGTCCACCGCGCGCTTGAAGACCTCCGCGACGTCGACCTCACGTTGGTTCGCACCCTTCGGCGTTTGCCGATCGAACTGGCGGAAGCCGAGGTGAAGGTCGGCGAGGTGCGCGAGCTTCATTGCAAGCGGATCGTCGTCTGAGTCACGAGCCGAGACAAAACGGTGTCTCTGCCCACCATCGGGGCGTCGGTCACGAGCGTCAGCCTCACAGACAGCTCTTCGAAAATCATGACGCTCCGTGGCAGCGAAAACCTGTACCGGCCGATCATGGTCCCGGATAATCGCGCCGGCAATGCGCCCAAGCTCGTCGTCACGCGCGTCTCGTCAGTGGGGAGCTGACCATTGATCCCGACGTCCGCGATCCAATCGTTTACTGATTTCTGAAGCGCGTTGAGCGTGGCGTGCAGTTGTAGCTTCGAAGAATCCTGCCCGTTCATTTCCAACACCTCGAGGGGGGCGGGCGTCGTCACCGTCCACGCGTCGCCAGGCTCGACGGGCTCCTCGGGGAACCACGGGGCCACGGCCGCCGCGATCGCCCGAAGCCGCACAACCATGTCGTGTGTGAGACCAGGAAAGGTGTCGGGCTCCGTGCGCTGCAGCTGCCCGCGGCCGTCGAGGAAAGCCAAAATCGTCACGCCATTCATTGGGGACAGATCTTGATCGGCTCCGGACGGCTGCAGCTGTGCCGAATCGATTTGGAGCGAGACCTCGCTCCCCGCACCGCGTGGGTCGGTGAAGCGCCAGAGCTGCGTGTAGTAGATGGTCCACACCTGATCGGTCCGAGCGACTGAGGCCACGATCGGCGCATCGTCTCTGCCATAATGCATCGTCAGCACATAGTGGTGGACCGCGTCGCGACGCGGGCGATGGCGCAGCGCGACCTTGCCGCTACAGGCGGCAATTTCCGCAAACAGGATGACCGCGAAGTGCGCGAGCTTCATCATTCAGGGGAGCAGGAAGATCGAGCTCTCGGTATCGGTCAGCATGTCCATCCCCTTCGCGCCGAGCATTGCGTTGGTCATGTGCATCTTGGTGCTGCCTTTGATCGTGCCGTCGAGAATAGCGCCGCGAGAAATGGAGAACTGCTGATGGCCCGCGAGGTCGCCCTCGAGCTGGAGCGTGCCTGCTTGCCCTCCAGAGCGCATCTGGATCGGGCCGGAGGGAAACGCCGTCTTGATGTCGATCACAACCGACGTGTCGGAACCGGCCACGCGGATCTCGCGGACGGTCAGCGTCGTCTTCGCGGGACCCGCCGGTGATGCGTTGCTCCCGGGCACCTGCGGCAGCGGCAACTCCGTCGTCACCGTCCAGGAATCCCCCCGGCCGACCGGTTTGTCCGGGAACCCGAAGGTCATCGCCTGGACGCCCGTCGCCATTTCCTTTCTGAGTTCGGGGGGCACTCCGGGTGCGGGCGCGAAGGTGCTGCGGACGACTTTCCCACGCTCATCGTACACGACGGTACTCCGCAGCCCATTCAACTTCGCCAGCTCGCGCGCGACGACGTCGGGTGATACCCCCGGCATCTCCATCGTCATGGACTCGAACACGACCTCCACTTCGGTACCGCCGTCAGTCGGTCCTTTGACGGTCTGGGTGAAGTGCATGCGCATGAAGAGCTGCTGCTTGCCCATCGCGGCGAGCGGACCAGACTGGATGCTGACCTGCGTACGCTGCTCCAGGGCGTAGTGATATACCGCGCCCGCGGGTGGGTGATAGCGCAACGCGACCTTCGGACCACCCGCACCGCACGCGGCCACCGCCAGGACGAGCACTGAGGCGTGGCGCCGGTTCATGTCAGTAGGGCTCGTCGGAAATGGGGTTGAGTGGCGGCACGGCCAGGCGCTCCCGCGGCCGGCTCGCCTCGGAGTCCACGCGGGCGCCCAGCACCTTACGGAAAAAGGCGAGTACATCGTCGGGACGCGTGCGCCGCACCGTGGCGAGCGCGCGGCGCACATCGTCCTGTTCGCGATCCGCGATCAGGTCCTTGACCTGGTTCGGCCGGACCCGGCGGTCGAGGCGCACCAGCTGTCGCACGACGGCGTCCTCGAACGGCACGTCCGCCGCGGGCGGAAACCGCTCCACTCCGTCCCGCCCGCGCAGGACGGGCGGCTTGGGAAAGCGGACGAAGATCGGCTGTGTAAAGTGCGGGTGGCGGACCATCAGCTCGCCGATCGGCAGCGTGGCCAGCTTGCTCTTGGTGGCAGGCGTCAGGACCTGATAGCCTGGGGTCGCCAGCTCGTCCATGTCCATGCGGCCAAATAGTTGCGTCCCGGCATTGCCCACGACGCGCCGGTGGACCTGGGAGCGGAACTGCTCCGCCCCAAACAGCACCAGGCCGAGGTAACGGCCTCGTTCCGAGATATCGAGCAACATCTTCTTCACGTACGTGTCGGGACCGTCCCCCGGCGCGTACTTGTTGAGCTCGTCGACGAAGACGACCACCGCGTCGACGCCCAGCTCCCGGCGCTCGAGCTGCTCCCGCAACTTCGAGACGACGCGAGCAAAAACGAGATCCTGTCCCAACGGATCCACGTTGGCGATGTCGATGACGTAGACCGTGCGATCCTCGAATTCCTTCCACGGAAGGTCTGAGGACGGACCGTCATCGGTGACGAGGCCCTTGCAGCGCGTGGAGATGTTCAGCAGACGGTTGCGCACCTTGCGCATCGTGGCGATGTGGTGGGTCCGCCAGGTGTCGCTGCGACCCCCGGCGGTGATCTCGAGTCCGTCGAAGATCGACCGGAACAGCCGGTCCAAATCGGCGAACGTCTGCACGCGATGCGTGGTGCCGAAGCCATCGTCAAATGTTCTGCCCAGCACACGATCTCTCAGAAAATCAATAAACGCGTCCGCCTTGGCATCGATGTCATCGCGATTGAGGAGCACTTCCGCGTAGTCGACGACCTCCTGCAGACCCCACGTCAGCGGCTCGACATCGCCGACGAGGTCGGGATGCGTGCGCAGGGTGTTGAGGTTGACGCCATCGGCCTTGAGGGGCGCGTAGAGCTGCACGCGCTCGAACGGCGTGGACGGGACGCCAAGCCGTTCGTAGCGCTGCCGGTCTTCGTCACTGAGATTACCGGGTTGATCGAGAAAGCAGAGGTCGGGGCCCTTGACGTTGAAGCAGAGCGCGGCGACGCGTCCCTTGTGCGCAGGGAAATGCGCGAAGATCGACGCGAGCAGAAACTCGACCGCGCTGGTCTTGGTGGCGAGACCGGACACGCCGGAGATATTGAGGTGCGCCGCCTCGGGGCCGAGCAGGAAATCGGCGTCGAGATAGACGGGGGCATCCCGGCCGGCGGACGTGTACAGCCCGACAGGAATCGCCGTCGGCGTCGCGGAATACAGAAATGTGTCCATGCGGAGCGCCTGGGCCACGTCCGCATCATCGGCCAGGTATACCTGGCCGAGCGGGACCGGCTGGAGCGGCTCTTCCGGTGTCTGCCGCAGCACCGCGGCCGTCCAGTACCGCATCTCCTGCCGTGCGGTCGCCGCCGCAGGACGGGTGGGATCGCCCTCGGCACCGACAACGTCGTGGAGCGGAGTCGCGAGGTCGGAGTAGGCGAAGCCCTCAGTCACAACTCCATACACAACGCGCCCTAGCCCCGAACCCCCAGCCCCGAACCCCTCAACCTTTACGATGGCACCAATTCCGATGGGCGTTTCGATGGACGTCCAGAAGTGGAATTGATGCGGGGTGGCGGGCTTGAGCTCGGTGGCGACGACCCGACCGATAGCGACTGGGATCGCTTTCTCGATCATGCGACCGGCAACCGAGAGCGAGCCGCGGGGGAGCGCGGCGCATGAGCCTTCAGGTATTCCTCCACGTGATGTAAAGGATACAACAGCCGGTCCCACCGTGTGGCCGGCGTCGCGAGCGGGGCCCGCTCGGCCCACAGCCAGCCGCTCACCGCCGACGCGCGCGCGACGGTCTCGCGATCGGCGCGCGCTTCAACCCGCAGCAATCCGTACAGCAAATCGTTCCCTTCCCACGGCCAGAGCCGGAGGTACCACGAGTACACTTCGGTGCGCGTGTGCCCGCCGCGCACGGCAAAGACCGACGTCCGGCAACCGGCCGGCAGCGTCAACGCGCGTTCAAGTCCCCTGCCCTCCAAAAACTGCGCGCCGTGACTCTTGATGACGCCGAGGGCGCGTGGATGCCGCGCGACGGCGGGCGATCGGGACAGCAGACCATCCAGTACGAGCCACTCGTCGGCGCCCAGTGCTGCCGTCGCTGCGTCCGCCAGCTCGCGCTCGAGGTGCGCGCGCGCCCGTCGCACGGTGCTCTCGACCTGCTCCAGGTAGCGCGCCGGCTGGCCCACCAGCGCGTCATCGACCGGCTCGATGTCGGGCGCCCCCTGCTCCAGCAACGCCCGCAGCGCTGGACTCAGGCGGCCCACGGGAGCGATCGCAAACGCCCGGCTCCGCTCGAGCGTCGCATGTAACACACCGCGGTCGTCGCGCCGGCACACCGCGACGGCGACGTACGCATTGACGATCTGCGCTACGCCGTCGTACGCGACGACGCTCCAGCGCTCCATGCCATTGAGAAATGAGACGGGATTGGGGACTAGGGGTTGGGGGTTAGGAGGAATCGGGTGCGTTTGGAGCTCCGAGTCCTCCACAATGGAGGTGTCGTACGTGGCGGTTTCTCCCCGATCCCAAACCCCTAACCCCGAACCCCCAGCAACAGCGCCCGCGTCGATCAGCGCGTGCCACCAGGTCATGCGCTGTCCCGAATCTTCACCCCAACGACCAATCCATCTCTGACGGGAATGATCGTCGCCACGAGCCGCGGATCACGCGCGGCTAACTCGTTGAAGGCCCGCACACCGACGGCGTTCGGGGACCGATCGTTGGAATCGACCGCCGCACCATGGAAGAAGGCGTTGTCACACAACAATAAACCGCCGCGCCGGAGCAGCTTCATGCCCCAATCGAAATATTTGGGGAGCGGCTCCTTATCGGCATCGATGAACACCGCGTCAAAACCGGGCGGCAGCTTCGGCAGCACGTCGAGCGCGGATCCTTCGATCAGCTGCACGCGGCCATGCAGGCGCGCGGACGCGAACGCTTCGCGTGCGATGTTCGCGTGTCTGGGATCCTTTTCAATCGTTGTCAGCTCGCCCCCGGGTGGGAGCGCGCGGGCGAGCCAGACGCCGCTGTACCCGCCCAGCGATCCGATCTCCAGGACCCGCTTCGCTTGAATCGCGAGCAGCAGGAGGTACAACAGCTTGCCTTCTTCGGGCGAAACGTTGATCGCTGGGAGATTCTCGGCGGCGTGGCGGGCGCGGATTCTTGAGAGAATCGGGTCTTCAGCGGCGAACAGCTCGGTGACGTAGCGCTCGAATCTATCGTCCACTACGCCGTGGCTTCGACGTTCGGGAAGGGCGGCACGTCGAGCAGCCAGAGTCCGGCGATGCGGGACTGTTTGTCGACCTCCACCAGCATGTGATCGGCCACGCGCACGACGGTCGCAGCGCGCTGTCGGCCCACGCGAATGTGAAAGACTGATTCCGACGGATTCTTGTCCACGGTCAGGGGCGTATCGACCTCCACGGCGGCGATGCCGGGTTGGGAACGGCGACCGGGGAACGTAACCTGGCCTTCTTTCGACGTCTCCGGCGGCTGGAGCGACGCCACAGTTCGCACATCGTCAGGCCACGTGACGACGTCCACACCGCGCAGCGCCCCGCCGGCGACGTCGATCACCACAAAGGAGCCGTCCCCGCCCTCGAGATCCACCGTTCCGTTCATCCCGTTCCCTTTCGGCACGCCCTTGCAGGCAACGGTCAGGATGTCCGTCTCAGGATCCCAGCGGTACGTGACCTTCGGGAGCTTGCCGTTGAGCGGCTCGATGCGTGCTTCGAAATGCATGCGGTTGTGCGCCTTCCCGCGCGAGTGAGGCTCGCGTAATATAGCCGCACTATGGAACGACGCGAGTTTCTTTCAACTGCAGGATTGGTGGCAGTGCCGATCGTTGGACGTGCGGCGTTCGGCGTGCGGCGTGGCGAACCCGACGCTTCTGCGCCGCACGCCACACTCCGCACGCAGAATCCCACCCTGGGTCCGGCAGTGTTCTCCCAACGCATCTCGCGCGCACAAGCCGAGCTCAAGAGCCGCAAGCTCGATCTGCTCGTCGTCGAGCCGAGCACCAATTTCCAGTATTTCACCGGCTACAACCCCGGACGCAGCGAGCGCCTCATCCTGCTCATGATCCCCGCGAGCGGGACGCCGGCGATCGTCTGTCCGTCGTTCGAGGTGGAGCGCATCAAGCGCAACACCGTGATCGGCGATGCGCGCGGTTGGGAGGAGCAGGAGGATCCCTGGCTGCTCGTGGCAAAAGCCGCCCAGCAAATGAAGCCACTTGCGCGCGCCGGTGAAGTCGCCGTCGAGCCCACGACCTCCTACCAGAGCTACGTGCGTCTGACGACCAAGGTCCGGGGCTGGATCCCGCGCGACGGCACTGCGGTCACGGAGCGCCTGCGCATCATTAAGAGTCCCGAAGAGATCGCACTGATCCGTCAGGCCATCGCCGCTACGGAAGCATCGATCGCGGCGACCTTCTCTCAGCTGGCCGTCGGGATGTCGGAGCGGGATGTCTCGGCGCTCCTGTCGCGTGAGATGGCCAGTCGCAACTCACCGGGCGGCGGCTTGGTGCAGTTCGGACAGTCGAGCGCGCTGCCGCATGGCGGCCCCTCCGCGGGCCAGCTCACGCGCGAAACCGTCGTGCTGATCGATGCCGGGTCGCGGGTCGAGGGCTACACCTCGGACATCACGCGCACGATCTGGTTTGGCGACGCGCCCTCGGACGAGTTCAAGAAGGTCTACAACATCGTGCACGACGCGCAGACCGCGGCGATCGAGAACGCGAAACCCAGCGTGACGCAGTGCCAGGAAGTGGACCGTGCGGCGCGCAAAGTCATCCGCGATGCCGGTTATGGCCAATACTTCACGCACCGGCTGGGCCACGGCATGGGAATGGACGGCCACGAGCCGCCGTACATGGTGGAAGGCAACGCGACCCGGCTCGAGCCTGGGATCGTGTTTACCGACGAACCCGGGATTTACCAGCTGGGGAAGTTCGGCGTGAGGATTGAGGACGACTGTCTGATGACGCCGAGTGGCGTCGAAGTCTTGTCGCACCGGCCGGCGAAGCTCTAGTCCCCCAGTTTTCTGACGAAGGTCACAATCCGGTCGAGCGCTTGCTTGATCGAATCTGTTGCAGCGGCGTAAGACAGCCTCACCCAGCGGTCGTCCCCAAACGCAGCGCCTGGCACCAACGCGACACCAGACTGAGTGATCAGGCGCGTACAGAAGTCCGTCCCAGTGATCTTCCCGAACGAGTCCACTCTGAAGAAGAAGTAAAACGCGCCGAGCGGATCGACGAATTCGACGCCGGGCAGATCCTGCCGGAACCGCGCGACCACCAAGTCGCGGCGCTTGCGGAACTCGCCCACCATGCGGTTCACGTCCTGCTCGACCCGCTCGTCGCCGAGGGCGGCGGCGGCGGCGTATTGGGCCGGGTGATTTGCGCCCGTGGTGGTGTGCGACTGCAGCGCCGCCATCGCTTTCGCGATCTTGGCCGGCGCGAGCGCGAACCCGATGCGCCATCCCGTCATCGCGTACGTCTTGCTGACGCCGGTGATGAGCACCACGCGCTCGAGCAAATCGTCCGGGAGATCGAGGAACGACGGCGCTGGCCCCGTGCCGTAATGAATCCGCCGGTAGATCTCATCCGCGATCACCCAGACCTTCTTGGCCGTCGCCCACTGCGCGATCGCGCGGATCTCGGCGTGCGTGTACACGGCGCCGGTAGGATTGCAGGGCGAGCAGAGAATCAGGCCGGTCGCGCCGGGCAACATCCGCTCGAGGTCCTTCACGCTCGCCTTCAGACTCCACTCGGGATCGCCGGCGATCATGACCGGTCGGGCGCGTGCCAGGTGCACGATCTGCGGATACGAGACCCAGGCAGGCGAGGGGATCGCGACGACATCGCCCGGGCCGAACAGCGTGAAGCAGGCGTTGAAGAGCGATTGCTTCGAGCCGTTCGACACGACGATGTGATCGGCGTTGACCGGGCGGCCGCCCGACAGCAGGGAGAGGTGCGTCGCCGCCGCGGCGCGCAGCTCGAGAATCCCCTCGTTGGGCGAATAGTGGGTCTTCCCGTCCTTGATCGCGCGAATCCCCGCATCAGCCGGAATCGGCGGCGTCGGGAAGTCGGGCTCGCCGGCGCCCAGGTCGATGACGTCCTCCCCCGCGGCTTTGCGCCGCTTGGCTTCCGCGGAGATCGCAATCGTCGCCGACGTCTCGAGATGCTGCAGGTTGGGGGAGAGACCTTCGGTCATCGTCGGATCACTCCATCGCGTATAGGAGGATTACGAGCAAGCGAGTAGCTTTCACCGCTCAGAAATTAGCACCCTTTGACAATCGAGGCTCGTGTGCGGCACGTCGTGTTGGTCATCCCTCCCGCGGTGGAACGGGCGGGAAAGGCCTGGGAGTTGATGGATCCTCGTGCAGTCATCGTTTGCGCGGACCATGAACAGGCCACGCTCTGGGCCGATGCGGCCCCCCCTGAGCTTCGTGCTCACGCCGTCACCGGCCTCGCCCGCACGGCCGCCCTCTTAAAGGAAGGGCGTGTAGGTGTCCTCGTCGGATCCCCCGCGGATCTCGGCACCCTGCTCTCGCGCTCCGCGCTCAAGCTCGCCACACTCGACACGCTCGTCATCGCCTGGCCGGAATCGTTCGCCGGCGAGCTCGACACGCTACTCGGTGAGGCTCCCGAGGCACGCCGGGTGATTCTCAGCTGGGACCCCCACGGCCTCACCGACTTCATCGAGCGCCACGCGCGCCGCGCCGAGATCGTAGGCGACCTGCCGCTCGACTCGGACGGAAAGCCGCTGGGACCGGTCGCGTCGGCGCGCTACGCGGTTGCGCCGGCCGGTCGCCGGGCAATCGCCGCGCGCGACGTGCTCGATGCGGTGCAGTCCGTACGGCCATATGTATGGAAGGGAGGCGACGTGGCGGTGCCGGCAGAACCTCCGGATGCGGTGGTTGCGACGACGTTGCCCACGCGCGAAGAGCTACGCCAGCTCTCGGCGATTGCCCAGCCTCTGGTGGTCGCACTGGCATCGCAGGTCCCGTATCTCAAGTCCATCGCGTCCCTCTCGTCGTTCGCCTTGCCGTCGCGCGCCGATCGCGCGCAGGATCGCAACGCGGCGTTGCGGGCAGAGATTTCGGCGCGTCTCACTCAAGGCGACGTGGACGCGGAGCTGGCCGTGCTGGCGCCATTGTTCGAGGAGCACGATCCGGCGCTCGTGGCGGCAGCCTTACTGGCGATCAGCCGTCAGCCATCTGCCGTCAGCCAACCCGCGCCGGTCGCGTCGCCGCAATCGGGCTGGGCGAAAGTCTTCGTGACCGTTGGAACGAAGGACCGCGCGAGCGCCAAAGACCTTGTCGGCGCGCTGATCAAGGAAGTAGGCCTGCAGAAGGGCCAGATTGGGAAAATCGATGTGCGGGAGACGTTTTCTCTCGTCGAGGTGTCGCCCGATGCTGCGGATCAAGCCGTGCGGCGTCTCTCGGGGGTCTCGATTCGAGGACGGAGAGTCACCGCACGGCCTGATCGGGGCTGAAAGCCTACTTCTTGTTGTTCACCGCCATCTTCAGCTGTTTCCCCGCGCGGAATGCAGGAGCGATCGACGCCTTGATTTGAATGACGCCGCCCGTCTTCGGGTTGCGACCCATCCTTGCGGCGCGCTTGCGTGCCTCGAAATTGCCGAAGCCGGTGATCTGCACCTTCGAGCCCTTCTTCAACTCTGTGGCGATGATGCCCTTGTCGTCGAAGAGCGCTTCAACGGTGCGCGTGGCATCGGCCTTCGACATCTTCGTACGCATCGCCAACGCGGAGGTGAGTTCAGCCTTGTTCACTGCGATCTCCTTGAAGGGGGGGCGCGAAAACCCGCATGAATACTGAAGAACTATGGGATATCCCCCGAAAATCCGCAAGTTTACTGGACTTTCTCGACCCCCCCCTACCCCTCCCCTGCGACGATCCGTTGCTCCCTGGCCCGCTCAGCGTGTAACGTGAGGGCCCATGTTCCAGCAACCCACCCGCTCAGGATGGATCGAAGTCATCGCGGGCGTGATGTTCAGCGGCAAATCGGAAGAGCTGATCCGCCGCGTGCGCCGCGCGGTGATCGCTCGCAAGCAGGTGCAAGTCTTTAAGTCCCATCTAGATGCGCGGTACGCTGGCCTCTTCTCGGTTTCGTCGCACGACGGCGTGACGGTCGAAGCCGAGCCCGTCGATTCAGCCGATGAGATCTCGCGCCGCCTCCGCGACACCACCGAAGTCGTCGCCGTCGACGAGGCGCAGTTCCTGGACGACGGCATCGTCGATCTTGCGAACCGGCTCGCCGACCGCGGAGTTCGCGTCATTCTCGCGGGCACCGACGTCGATTTCCGGGGTCTGCCGTTCGGTCCGATGCCAATCCTCATGTGCGTCGCCGAGGTCGTCGACAAGTTCCAAGCGATCTGCGTGGTGTGCGGGGGTCCGGCAACCAGGAATCAGCGGCTCGTCAACGGCAAGCCGGCGTTGTGGGACAGTCCGATCATCATGGTTGGTGGACGGGAATCGTATGAGGCACGGTGCAGGCACTGCCACCGCGTTCCCCGGCAAGATGAAGATCAAACCGCGCTACTCTAGATGCTCAACGTAGGTCTCACGGGCAATATCGCGTCCGGCAAGTCGACGGTGGTCGAGCTCTTCAAGAAATGGGGAGCCACCGTGATCGATGCCGACGCACTCGCCCGCGAAGCCCAGGCGCCCGGCAGCGCGGTGCTGACGGCGATCGCGCGCCGTTTTGGAGGCGGCGTGGTGAGCCGGGACGGAACCCTCGATCGCGCCGGATTGCGGGCCAAGGTCATCGGCGACGAAGCCGCCCTCGCGGCGCTCAACGCGATCGTCCATCCCGCCGTGCAGCAGCGCCGGCTCGAGCTGCAGCGGGCTGCGGGTGAGCGGGGGGATGCTATCGTCGTGAACGACATCCCGTTGTTATTCGAAGTCCTCGATCCGGCGCAGTTTGATGCCGTCGTCCTGATCGACGCCCCCGTCACACTGCGCCGGACTCGGCTCCGCGCTCTGCGGGGCTTGTCCAACGAGGAGGCCGACCGGATGATTGCGGCGCAGATGCCCGCGGAGCGCAAGCGACCGCAGAGCCAGTATGTGATCGAAAACGCCGGGACACTGGGCGATCTCGAGAAAGATGCTAAGCGGGTCTTCGCCGAGCTCCGGAAGCGGGCGGCCCGCAGTGGTGTGCGCGATGAAGCGCCTGGTCAGACGCTGATCCTCGCGGCGCTGGATGCCAAGGACGCCGCCGCCCCCGTGCTGCGCGCGATCGAGCGCCGCTACCACGATGCGGGGATACGCGTCGAACACGCGACGGCGAAAGGGTTGGCGAAGCTGCTGAAGACCGTCGCGCCGCTTTCCATCGTGGCCACCGCGCAGGCTGCGGACGGCGCACGCGCCGCGTGGGACGCGGCGGACCCGCCCCGCCCGTGCCGGCTCTATTACTTGTCGCCCGACCCCGATCCGATTGCGGTGCGGCTCGACCTGCGGCCGTGGGGGCATGAACGCGTCGCCCTTAGTGAAGAGGATGGCGCAGGGCTGGCGCCCCGAGCGGACCTGTTGTAGGCTCTCGTCCCATGTCCAGCATTCCGAAGGAGCTCCGGTACACGAAGGACCACGAGTGGGTGCGGGACAGCACTGACGCACAGGTGGTGGAAGTCGGCATCACCGACTACGCCCAGGGCGAATTGGGGGACGTGGTGTTCGTCGAGCTGCCCAAATCCGGTGCACCCTTCAAGCAGCGCGACGTCTTCGGCACGATCGAAGCGGTGAAGGCGGTGTCCGAGCTCTACTCTCCCGTGGCCGGTACGGTCGTCGAGGCGAACAAGGCCCTCGAGCAGGATCCCGCGCTCGTCAACCGCGACCCGTACGGCAAGGGTTGGATGGTGAAGGTGAGGCTCAAGGACCCCAAAGAATTGGAGGGGCTGCTCCGCGCGGACGCGTACGCGAAGCATGTTGGAGAGTGAAAGCCACATTCCACGGACACGCCTGCTTTGTGCTGGAGCGGGACGGAAAGCGCGTCATCATCGACCCATTTCTCACCGGTAATCCCGCCGCCGTCATCGGACCCGACCAGTTGCCCCACCTCGACGCCATCCTGCTCTCGCACGGCCACGGCGACCATCTGGGGGACGCGGTCGCGCTGTCAAAGCAGCACAAGGCGACGATCGTGGCGACCTACGAGCTGGCGCAGTTCTGCGCCGATCAAGGCGGCACGAGTCACGCCATGCACATCGGCGGGGCGCACGAGTTCCCCTTCGGTATCGTGAAGCTGGTGCCCGCGTTCCACGGTGGCCGCGTAGAAGGCGACCCGACGGGCCGGTACACGACCAATCCCGCCGGCCTCGTAGTGACGATCGGCGGGAAGACGGTCTACCATACCGGGGACACCGGGCTGACGCTCGAGATGCAGCTCCTGGCCGGCCCCCCCCGCGTCGACCTGATGCTGGTGCCGATCGGCGATAATTACACGATGGGGGTCGCCGACGCGGCTCGCGCCGTAGAATTCGTGAAACCCAAAAGCGTTATTCCAATGCACTACAACACGTGGGATATCATCAAGGCCGATCCCGCGGAATTCCGGCGCCTGGTCGGCAACACGTCGGCCGTCACGATTCTGAAACCAGGGGAATCCTACACACTCCCGTAAGATGAATATCGAACGCGATCTGTTTCAGGAACGACACATCGGCCCGTCCGCGGAGGACCAGGCCGCGATGCTCGCGACGCTCGGGTACGACTCGCTCGAGGCGTTCATCGACGCCGTGGTGCCGGCGGACATCCGGCTGCGCGCGCCGCTGCGCATCCCCCAAGCGCGGTCCGAGCAGGAAGCGCTCGAAACACTGCGCCAGCTCGCCGCGCAGAATCAGGTCTTCCGCTCCTACCTCGGCATGGGGTACCACGATTGCTTCACGCCCACCGTGATTCAGCGCAACGTGCTCGAGAATCCCGGCTGGTATACGGCGTACACGCCGTACCAGGCGGAGATCGCACAGGGGCGGCTGGAGGCGCTGCTCAATTTCCAGACGATGGTATCGGATCTGACCGGGCTCGAGATCGCCAACGCTTCGCTGCTCGATGAGGGCACCGCCGCCGCAGAAGCGATGCACCTGACCGAGGCCGTCACGAAGCACGAGGGGAAGCTGACGTACCTGGTGGACGTCAACTGTCATCCGCAAACGATCGCGGTGGTGCGCACGCGCGCCGCCGCGCGCGGCATCGACGTCGTGGTTGCCGACCCCGCCGCTTTCAATTTCCAGCAGGGCAACGTGATCGGCGCCCTGCTTCAATATCCGGCGACGGACGGGGCGATCCGCGACTACCGCGCGCTGTGCGAAGCGGCGCATACCGCGGGGGGGGGCGCGCTCGTGACCGTCGCGACCGATCTGCTCGCACTCACGCTGCTCGCCCCACCCGGTGAGTGGGGCGCCGACATCGCCGTCGGCAACTCGCAGCGCTTCGGCGTCCCGCTCGGCTATGGCGGCCCGCACGCCGCCTTCTTCGCGACGCGCGACGAGTTCAAACGCCACCTCCCCGGCCGCATCATCGGCGTCTCCAAAGACCGCGCCGGGCGGACCGCGTTGCGCATGGCGCTGCAGACGCGCGAGCAGCACATCCGGCGCGAGAAGGCGACAAGCAACGTTTGCACCGCACAGGTGCTGCTCGCCGTGGTCGCCGCGATGTACGCGGTCTATCATGGCCCTGAGGGGCTGCGCCGGATCGCGCGACGCGTGCACGCGTACACGGCAGCGCTCGCCGCGGCCCTGGAAAAACTGGGCTACCGGCTCGCCTATCCCCACTTCTTCGATACGCTGGCGGTCGAGGTGCCGCAGGATGCGCTGCCCCGGATCCTCGATGCCGCGCGCGTCAAGCAGATCAACCTGCGGACCCTGTCTCAGACACGAATCGGCGTGGCGCTCGATGAGACGGTTACGGACGATGATCTGACCGACGTCGTGGGCGTGTTTGCGGCGCCGACCGGACGCGATCTGGGGGCGCAACGTGTTGCGTCCCTGCAAACCCGGCCCGCAATTCCCGAATCGTTGGCGCGCACCACGCCCTTCTGCACCCATCCCGTCTTCAACACGCATCATTCCGAAACGGAGATGCTGCGCTATCTGAAGCGACTCGAGAACCGCGATTTGTCGCTGACGGCGGCGATGATCCCCCTCGGCTCGTGCACGATGAAGCTCAACGCCACGAGCGAGATGATTCCAATCAGCTGGCCGGGCTTCAACCGCCTGCATCCATTTGCGCCGCGGTCGCAGGCACAGGGGTATGCGACGCTGTTCCGCCAGCTCGAGGAGTGGCTCGCCGAGATCACCGGATTCGCGAGAGTGTCGTTGCAGCCGAATGCCGGCTCGCAAGGGGAGTTCGCCGGCCTGCTCGTGATTCGCGCCTACCACCAGCACCGCGGCGAAGCCCATCGCACGACATGCCTGATTCCGCAGTCGGCGCATGGCACCAATCCGGCGAGCGCGGTGATGGCCGGAATGAGCGTCGTGGTCGTGAAGACCGACGCGCAAGGCAATATCGACATCGCCGACCTCGAAGCGAAGGCCAAAGAGCACAAGGACACGCTCGGCGCGTTGATGGTGACGTATCCGTCGACGCACGGCGTGTTCGAGGCGTCGATCAAGAAGGTCTGCCGCATCGTGCACCAGCACGGCGGCCAGGTCTACATGGACGGCGCCAACATGAACGCGCAGGTCGGCCTCTGCCGCCCGGGCGACATCGGTGCCGACGTCTGCCACCTGAACCTCCACAAGACCTTCTGCATCCCGCACGGCGGCGGGGGACCCGGCATGGGACCGATCGGCGTCGCGGAGCATCTCGCGCCGCATCTTCCCACGCACCCGATTATCGATGTCGGGGTTCCCCTCGCCGAAAGCGCGGGCACGGTCTCCGCGGGGCCGTGGGGCAGTCCTTCGATCCTGCCGATCTCGTGGGCCTACATCGCCATGATGGGACGCGACGGGCTGACCCTCGCCACCAAGGTGGCGATTCTCAACGCCAACTACATCGCGCGCCGGTTGCAGGAAGCCGGACACTACGAATTGCTGTACGCCGGCCAGCACGGCCTGGTCGCGCACGAGTGCATCATCGACACGCGCCCGTTCAAGAGCTCGGCGGGTGTGGATGTCGAAGACATCGCCAAGCGTCTGATCGACTACGGTTTCCACCCGCCGACGGTCTCATTCCCCGTCGCGGGCACGTTGATGGTGGAGCCGACGGAGAGCGAGCCGAAGCTGGAGCTGGACCGGTTCGTGGACGCGTTGATCGCGATTCGCGGCGAGATTCGCGAGATCGAAACAGGCGAAGCCGATCGTGAGAACAACTTGCTGAGGAACGCGCCCCACCCGCTCGCCGATTTGCTGAGCGACACCTGGGACCGGTCCTACGCGCGCGACCGCGCCGGTTTCCCTACGGCGGCGACGCGGGAGCACAAAGTCTGGCCGCCCGTCAGCCGGATCGATGCCGCCTTCGGCGATCGGAACCTGGTGTGCACCTGTCCGCCGGTCGAGGCGTACGCTGAGGTCTGATGGGCGGATGGGCGGATGGGCGGATGGGCCGCCTTGGAACCTGATCGTCGATGCCGTGGGGCGGTCTGGCGAATACAACATGGCGATGGATGAAGCGCTGCTGGAAGAAGTCGCGCGCCATGGCGGGGCCTATCTCCGCTTCTATCGCTGGGACCCTCCAACACTCTCCCTGGGACGGAATCAACCGAACACGTTTTACGACCTTCCCATCGTGCGCCGGCCCACCGGTGGACAAGCCGTGTGGCATGAGCACGAGCTCACATACGCTGTCGTCGCGCCTATCGCGTTGTTTGGGTCACTTCGGAAAGCGTATTGTGAGATCCACATTCGACTCGCGAGAGCGTTGCGGGCTCTTTCCGTGGAAGCGGTGCTCGCTCCGGCCCATCCGCCCATCCGCCGATCAGCCCACCCAGCGTCCTGCTTTGCATCCTCCGTTGGCGGCGAGATTCTCGTGAACGGCCTCAAACTCGTGGGCTCCGCACAAGTTCGGCGCGGCGATGCCTTCCTGCAGCACGGGTCGATTCTTCTCGACGGCACCCAACCGTCATCGCAGAATGGAGCAACAACCCTGGCGGCTGTTTTGAGACGTCCAGTGACCTTTGAGGAAGTGGTTGAAGCCATCATCAAGACCTGGAGTGACCTCAGACCGTCCGGCATTGCTTCTCTCGCCCCCCGGTGAAATGTTAAGCGCCATGCTACGGCGCTCCTCTCCCCGGTTTTCCGTCTACATCGTCCTCGTGGTCGCAGCCCTCGCCGCCTGCGAGCGCCGCGGCGGTTGCACCGGCCCCTACTGCGGCACCCTCGTCGACGCCGCGGTGGCCGAGCCGGGCACGCTGCTGCCGCCCTCGAGCGAGGACATCGTCGCCAACGACGTCGACGAGCAGCTCTTCCTGAAGCTCGCCGACGTGGGAATGTCCGAGAACACCTTGGGCGACGAAGACTTTCAGCCGCTGCTCGCGCAGAAATGGGAGTGGGACGGGCCGCTGACCTTGGTCTTCCATCTCGATCCCCGCGCGCGCTGGCACGACGGGCGGCCCGTCACGGCGGCGGACGTCGAGTTCACGTTCAATGCGTATACCGATTCCGCCGTGGCCTCGCCGTACCGGCCCAAGCTCCACCGCATCGCCAGCGTCACGCAGCGGGATTCGCTGACCGCCGTCTTCCGATTCCGGGAGCGGTATCCCGAGATGTTCTACGACGCTGTGTACCACATGCGCATCCTGCCGGCGCATCTGCTCCGGCCCGTCCCGCGCGATCAATGGCGGACGGCGCCGTTCGGCCGGCAGCCCGTAGGCGACGGCCCCTACCGGTTCGTCCGCTGGCAGCCCGCGCAGTCCATCGAGCTGGTCGCCGACTCGACGTTCTTCCTCGGCAGGCCCGGGGTTCGGCGACTCATCTGGCGATTTACACCCAATCTCCAGGTCGCCGTCCAGCAGGTGATCGCCGATCAGGCCGACATCCGAGAGCAGCTCGTGACGCCGGACAACTTGCGTCGGGCGCGTGAGGCGAAGCAGCTCGCGATCTACAACTACGTCGGCACCGTGTACACGTTCCTGTCCTTCAACCAGCGCTCGCCGACGGACTCGACGCAGCCGCACCCGATTTTCTCGGACCGGGAAGTGCGGCGTGCGCTCACCATGGCGGTGGATCGCGCCAGCCTCCTGAAAAGCGCGCTCGACGGCGTGGCCAAGGTGCCGCCCGGGCCGATGTCGGAGCTGTTGTGGATCTGGAACCCCGACCTCCGCCAGCTGCCGTACGACACCGCGCAAGCGGGGCGGGTGTTGGCAGCGCACGGCTGGCGCGATCACGACGGCGACGGTGTCCGCGACAAGGATGGGCAGCCGCTCGCGTTCCACATACTCGTCCCGACCTCGAGCGTGTTGCGGAAGCAATACGCGCGGCTGCTGCAGGAGCAGTTTCGCGCGATCGGCGTGCACGTCGAAGTCGACGAGCTGGAGCCCACCGTGGTCAATCAACGAGTCGGCACCGGGAAGTACGACACCGCAATTCTCTCGCGCCAAAACGATCCTTCGCCGAGCTCGGGGATCGCGCAGAGCTGGACGCGTGCCGGCTTCGGCGGGTCGAATTTCGGCCGCTACTACAATCCCGAGTTCGAGCGCCTGGTGGACCTGGCCGTCACCGCCACCACGCGCGAACGGGCGCGCCCCCTGTGGCGGGCGGCGATCGAAACGCTGAACGCGGATGCGCCGGGGATATTTCTCTATGCGCTCGACAATGCCGCCGCCGTGCACAAGCGCGTCGATAACGTGCAGATCCGCCCCGACTCCTGGTCCGCCCTGCTCCGCACCTGGCGCATTCCGACTGACCGGCTGATCGATCGAGACCGCGTGGAGCGCTAAGTGACAGGGGCGGCCTGGCTCCTGCGGCGCCTCGTCGCGTCCGTCGCGATCATCTTCGCCGTCGTCACGTTCGTCTTCATTCTGATTCATCTCGCGCCGGGAAAGCCGTGCGGGCAAGTCGGCGGAGGAGAGTATGTAGACCGGGCCGCGTGCGACCAGCTCGTCAAGCAATTCGGACTCGATAAATCCATTCCCGAGCAGTACTGGCGCTACCTCTTCGCACTGGCGCACGGCAATCTCGGCTACTCGTTCTCGCTGCATCGCCCCGTGCAGGACGCCGTCGCGGATACCATTCCCTTCACCCTGCAGCTCGCCGGTGCGGCGCTGCTGCTCGATTTCGTCCTCGGCCTTGGCCTGGGCATCTACCAGGCCGTCCGCGTGAATCGCCTCCCCGACATCGTCATCGGGAATGTTACGCTCTTCATCTATTCGCTCCCGACATTCTGGCTGGCGCTGCTGCTGTTACTCATCTTCGGCGAAAAGTTGCGGTGGTTTCCCGTCGGCGGACCGAACGACCTGATCCTCTGTCCGGTCGTGGATTCGCTGTATTGCGTCGGCGACCGCCTCTGGCACCTGGTGCTGCCGGCGGCCACGCTCGGCCTGGTCGGTGCCGCCGGGACCGCGCGCTTCCAACGCGCCGCCATGCTCGAGGTGGCGACGCAGGACTTCGTGCGCACCGCGCGCGCCAAGGGGCTCCCCGAACGTCGTGTCGTGCTCCGGCATGAGCTCCGCAACGCGCTGTTGTCCTTCATCACCCGGCTTGGACTGGCCTTCCCGTTCCTCCTCACCGGCGCCGTGTTGATCGAAACGATCTACGCCTGGCCGGGGATGGGGCGCCTGGCATTCGACGCGATTCTGTCGCGGGATTATCCGGTCGTCACCGCGACCGCTCTGATCGCGAGCGTCGTGGTGGTCGCGGGGAACCTGCTCGCTGATATCCTCCTTGGAGTTGCCGATCCGCGGCTGCGCGTCCGCGCGGACACGGACCTCGTGCTGACCGCATGACGCTCGGCACGTGGCTGGCGCTGTTTGTTGCGCTCGTCCTCGCCGCCGAAGCCGTGCGCGCCCTGCGCCGCCGCGGGCTGCGCAGCGAGCGCTGGCGCCGCTTCTTCCGGCAGCGGACCACCTCGTGGGGGCTCGGGATTCTGACGTTTCTGGTCCTCGCCGCGCTGGCGGCGCCGGTCATTGCCCCGTTCGATCCGAACCGGCAGCTCGACATCCTGCATCTCACGAACCGCCCACCCTCGTGGACCTTCCTGCTCGGCACCGACCTCTTGAGCCGTGACGTCTGGAGCCGCGTCGTGTACGGCGCCCGGGTGTCGCTCGGCATCGGTGCGCTGGGTGCGCTGATGGCTGTTTCGCTCGGAACGCTCGTGGGCGCGGTCGCCGGCTACTACCAGCGCTGGATCGAAACGATCCTGATGCGCGGGGTCGACGTCGGCCTCGCCTTGCCCCGCATCTTCATTCTCCTGATGGCCGTGGCGCTGTGGGACGGCCTCCCGTTCCCGGCTCTCGTCATCACCATCGGTCTGACGTCGTGGTTTGGCACCAGCCGGCTGGTGCGGGCAGAGGTACTGTCCCTGCGGCAACGGGATTTTGTCGCTGCGGCTCGGGCGCTCGGCGCGGACGACGGCCGAGTTATCTTTCGCCACGTTCTGCCGAATGCCGCCGCCCCCATCATCGTGTCCGCGGCGCTGGGCGTCGGGAACGTGCTCCTGCTCGAGGCGTCGTTGTCGTTCCTCGGGATCGGCATCAAACCGCCGGGAGCGAGCTGGGGCAACATGATCGCGGATGGCGCGCCGAGCATCTACACGGCGCCGTGGTCGACCCTCTTTCCGGGCCTGGCTATTTCCTTGGTCGTGATGTCGCTCAACGCAGTCGCCGACGGGGTGCGGGACGCGCTCGACCCGCGCGAGGACGCTGCGTGACGGCGCCCGGCTCTCCTCCCGTGCTGCTGCGCGTTCGCAATCTGAAGACCTACTTCGTCACCGAGCAGGGCAAGGGGACCGCGCGGGCGGTGGACGACGTCTCGTTCGATCTCTATCCCGGCGAGACACTCGGCATCGTCGGAGAGTCGGGGTGCGGCAAAACCGTCACGTCCCTGTCGATTCTCCGGCTCGTGCCGGAGCCGCCCGGCCATGTGCTCGCCGGCAGTCTGATCGAATTCGAAGGCCGAAATCTGCTCGCACTGCCCGCCCCCGAGCTGCGCGCCGTTCGGGGGAATCAGATCGCGATGATCTTTCAGGAGCCGATGACGTCGCTGAACCCCGTGTTCACGGTCGGGGATCAGATTGCCGAAGCCGCCATCATCCACCAGCACGTGTCGCGTAGCGCGGCGCGGGGCCGGGCGATCGAGATGCTGCGCCTGGTCGGGATTCCCGATCCCGACGAGGGCGTCGATCACTATCCTCATCAGCTGTCGGGCGGTATGCGCCAGCGAGTCATGATCGCCATGGCGCTCGTCTGTCATCCCAAAGTCTTGATTGCCGACGAGCCGACGACGGCGCTCGACGTGACGATCCAGGCTCAGATCCTCGAGCTCCTCGACCGGCTGCAGCACGAGATGGGCATGGCGGTGCTGCTGATCACGCACGACCTCGGCGTGGTCGCCGGTCACGCCGACCGGGTCGTCGTGATGTACGCGGGACGTGTCGTCGAAACCGCGCCGACGGACGCGCTCTTCGAGCGGCCGACGCACCCGTACACCGAGGGACTGCTCGCCGCCGTCCCGCGGATCGACGCGCCGCGCGCGCGGCTCCACGCCATTCCCGGCCAGGTGCCGGCGGCGACGGCCTGGCCACCCGGCTGCCGGTTCCATCCGCGGTGTCCGTACGCGTGGGAGAAATGCGCCGCGCAGGAGCCGCCGCTGCTCGAGACAGGAGCTGCTGGACACACGGCCCGTTGTTGGCTCGTTACGGAGCCCGAACGGCGTCAGGCAAAACGATGACGACGCCCACGCCAGTCCCCAGCCCCCAACCCCTAGGCCCGTTAGTCGAGGTCCGCGACCTGGTGAAGCACTACGCCGGCGAGCGCCGCTGGTTCGGCCTCGGGCGCCCGCAAGCGCCGGTGCGCGCGGTCGACGGCGTCTCGTTTGCGATCGCCTCGGGTCGCACGCTGGGATTGGTGGGCGAATCGGGCTCGGGGAAAACGACCGTCGGGCGTACGATGCTGCGGTTGCAGGAGCCGACATCGGGCAAAGTGTTGTTCGACGATAACGACGTCTTCGCACTGGACTCGGGCACGCTGCGCGCGCTGCGGCGCCGCATGCAGATCGTATTTCAGGATCCCTACAGCTCGCTCAATCCGCGCATGACGGTCGAAGACACCCTGCGGGAGCCGCTCCAGATTCACGGCCTGAACGGCACTGTCCCCGCCCTGCTCGACGAGGTCGGACTGGACGCCGCGTTTGCGAAACGCTACCCGCACGAGCTGTCGGGCGGCCAGCGGCAGCGCGTCGGGATCGCCCGCGCGCTGTCGGTCGAGCCGCAGTTCATCGTGTGCGACGAGCCGGTCAGCGCGCTCGACGTGTCGGTGCAAGCGCAGGTCCTGAATCTGCTCGCCGACCTGCAGGCCAGACGTCGGCTCACCTATCTGTTCATTGCGCACGACCTCGCCGTGGTGCGGCACATCGCCGACGACGTCGCGGTCATGTACCTCGGCAAGATCGTGGAGCGCGCGCCGGCGGCGGAGATCTATGCGCAGCCGCGCCATCCGTACACGCGTGCGCTCCTGTCGGCGGTGCCGGAACCGAACCCGCACGCGACCAAGCACCGCATTGTGCTAACGGGCGACATCCCGTCACCCGCGCATCCGCCTCCCGGCTGCCCGTTCCATCCGCGCTGCCCGCATCCCAAAAGGAGCGAGCGCTGCCGCACCGAGCCACCGCCCTTGCGGCCCGTCCCGCCCGGAGGGAACCATCTGGCCGCGTGTCACTATGCCGAGGAGCCGATGTGAGCGCCGTGCTGGCGCTGGCGCAGACGCTCACGAACCTGATGATCGCGCCGGCGGGCCCGGGAATG
>DASWEL010000332.1:0-15809 GCA_036394755.1 Gemmatimonadales bacterium
CCCCAAGATGAACACTCCCGAGCCGTAAGGCTCCTGAAGGGCCCTGGGAGACTACCAGGTTGATAGGCGGCAGGTGTAAGGCGCGCGAGCGCTTCAGCCGAGCCGTACTAATTGCCCGTGAGGCTTGATCTCTCCGCAGTCCAAAACACTCGGAGTGATTTCTCACCACCACGAATTCACGCACTCGTCTTTTACTTTGCTGGCGACTAGCGCGACAGGGCCACACCCGTTCCCATCCCGAACACGGTCGTTAAGCCTGTCAGCGCCGATGGTACTGCGATCGCGAGGTCGTGGGAGAGTAGGCCGCCGCCAGCTTCTCTTCAAAATGTCCAATGCCAACGCCACTGTCAGGCATTGGACATTTTACTTCCCCCCTCCGCCCGCAATCCGGAATCCCGAATCCTGGTTATCTTCCCAAATCACGATGACTGGACGATCCGGCATCAGCGACGGGGCAACGAAGCCTCCACGACGCGAGCGCAGCAGCTCCGCCGTGCGCGTGCGCCGCCGAGCGCGCCAGTCCGTCCTCAAAACCAACGACGGCAAACCGATCCACATCGTCCACTTCGCGGCGGAGTGCTGGCCCTACGCGCGCTCCGGCGGCCTCGGCGAAGCGGTGGCCAGTCTCGCCACCTACCAGGCCGCCGCCCGACTCCCGACCACCGTCGTCATGCCGCTGTACCGGCAGGTGCGCAGCGTCGTCAACGCGCTCGAGCCGGTGGGCGGCCCGTTCGCGGTTCAGCTCGGCGCGACGAAAGAAGTGGCACGACTGTGGCGGACCAAGGACGCGCCCCGCGGCACCGACATGTTGTTCATCGAACATCCCGGCTTTTTCGATCGCCCGGCGCTCTACGGTGAAGGGGGCGACTACCGCGACAATCATCGCCGCTTCGCGTTCTTCTCGTTGGCGGCGCTCGCCGCGCTCCCGCGGATCGCTCCCGGGCAGGCGATTCTGCACGCGCACGACTGGCACGCGGCGCTCTCCCTCGTCTACCTCCGCACCGCGTTCGCGAATCACCCCTACTATCGTCGCGTGCCCGCCGTGCTGTCGGTGCACAACGCCGGCTATCAAGGCCATTTTCCTCCCAGCACGATGCCGGAGATCGGCTTGCCATGGGAGCTGTTCAACTGGAAGCTGCTCGAATGGTATGACAAGGTGAATTGGTTGAAGGGCGGGATCGTCTCCGCCGATGCCGTGGTGACGGTCAGCGCGACTCACGCGCGTGAGCTGCAGTCGCCGGACGGCGGCTTCGGACTCGGCGACACGTTCCGCGCGCTGCGGGACCGGCTGTTCGGCATCACCAACGGCATCGACCAAAACATCTGGGATCCCGCGCACGATCCCCACATCGCCGCGCGCTTCACGTCCCAGGACCTCGAGGGCAAGCGGCAGTGCAAGGCGGCGCTCCAGGCGCGGTTTGCACTCGCACCGAACCCGCGCGTTCCGGTGTTCGGCATGGCCGCTCGGCTCGTGGCGCAAAAGGGACTCGACCTCCTCGTCGACGGACGTGCGCTCGGCGCCGCGGATGCGCAGTACGTGTTTCTGGGGCAGGGTGAGCGTCGCTACGCCGACGCGTTGCGACAGCTCGCGGCACGCTTTCCCGGCCGCATCGCGGTCGAGACGGGGTTCACCGACCCGCTCGAGCACGTGGTCGTCGCCGGTGCCGACATGTTGTTGATGCCGTGCCAGTACGAGCCCTGCGGCCTCACGCAGATGCGCGCCCAGCGCTACGCCACGCTCCCTGTCGCCCGGCGCACCGGCGGCCTCAATGACACGATCGACGATGGCATCACCGGATTCGTGTTCGACGAGTTTTCGGTGCCGGCGCTCGCCGCCGCCCTGGAACGCTCCGTCGAGGAGTATCACGACGAGCGGGGTTGGCGGGCGAGCATGCGCAAGGCGATGGCGAAGAACTTCAGCTGGCAGCGTTCGGCGCTCAAATACCTCGCAGTCTACCTGAAGGCGCTCGAGGTCGCCGAGCGCACGGGTCGCAGTACGGACTGATGGACTTCGTCCTCGCGCTGCACAGCCATCTGCCGTATGTGCTCAACCACGGGCGCTGGCCTCACGGCAGCGACTGGCTGTGCGAAGCGGCCATCGATACGTACCTGCCGCTGCTGGAGACGCTCCGCGGTCTCGCGGCGGACGGTGTCGCGGCGCCGGTCACCATCGGCTTCACACCCGTGCTCGCGAACCAGCTCGCGGCGCCTGCATTCGCCGCTGAGCTCGAGGCGTATTTTGACCAGCGCCTCAAGGCTTGCGACGAGGCGGCCGCCACATTCGCGGGGACACCGGACGAGCACCTGCTCCCGCTCACGGCATACTGGCGCGATCGGCTGGAAAGTCTGCGTGCGTTGTTCCGATCCGTGAACGGCGACCTGGTCGCTCCGTTTCGGGCGCTGGAAGAAGCGGGGCACATCGAGATCATCGGCGGGGCAGCGACACACGGGTTCCTGCCTCTGCTCGGACGGGACGAGAGCGTGCGTCTGCAGCTCGTCCTGGGTCGAGCGGAGCACGAGCGCCTGTTCGGGCGAGCGCCGGCGGGGTGCTGGCTCCCCGAGTGCGCCTACCGCGCGCGCGGCGCATGGGCGCCGCTGCCGGGAGGAAGGGGGCCCACGGCCAAGGAACGTCCCGGCACCGAGGAGTTCGTCGCCGCAGCGGGGTTCCGCTACTTCTTCACCGACGCGCATCTCGCCGCAGCGGGCATGCCGCTGAGCGCCTACGACGAGATTCCGATGGGGGCGGAGCGATTCGATCTGCATGGGCGCCCGCGGCGCGGCGCGACGCACGTCCGACCCATCGAGCACTCCCCATACCTCGCCTATCGTCTGCGGTCACGTCGCGGCGGCCCCCGCGGCCCCGGCGGCCCCGGCGCCCCCGCGGCCGTGGCTGCCCTGGTACGCGATCCGGTCGCCTCGGCCCAGGTGTGGAGCCGCCACGAAGGATACCCGGGGGACGGCACCTACCTGGAATTCCATAAGATCCGCTGGCCGGGTGGTCTCAAGCTCTGGCGCGTGACGGGGAACGGCGTCGACCTCGGCGACAAGGAGTCGTATGATCCTGCCGCCGCGCGGGCTCGTGCGGCCGATCACGCCACGCACTTTGTGCATCTGCTCGCTCGCATCGCCCAAGCCGAGTCGCTGACTGACGGGGGCGACGTTGTCGTCGCGCCATTCGACACGGAGCTCTTCGGGCACTGGTGGTTCGAGGGACCGGATTTTCTCGGCGAGATGTATCGCCGGTTTGCCGACACCGCGGATGTCCGCGCGACCACGGCGAGCCGTCATCTCCGCGACCGGCCTCCAGAGACGACGCTGGAACTCGCCGCGGGATCGTGGGGGGCCAACGGCGACTACAGCATGTGGCTCAATGACGAGACCGTCTGGACGTGGCAACGGTTGTGGCCGCTGGAAAACGCCTTTTGGGACGCCGCGCCCGCGGCGCTCGCACTCCCCGGCGCCCGTCCGATCCTGGCCCAGGCGGCTCGCGAGCTGCTCCTTGCCCAGGCGTCGGACTGGCAATTCATCATCTCGACTGGGGAAGTCGCAGACTATGCGACCCGGCGGTTCACACTCCATTGCGACGACGTCGATCGGTTGCTGGCGATGCTGGCGCGGGGTGATCTGGAGTCGGGAGCCGCACTCGCCGAGGAGCTGCGCCAGCGTGACGACGTGTTCCCCGATATTTTGCCGCACATTGAGGCCGCCCTGGCTTCACCCGGGCCGCGCAAGGCGCGGCGCGCGCGGCGCGCGGGTGCGAAGAAGTAGCGTAGCGACGTCAGTCGTGCCCGCCGATGTACAATCGAATCATCTTCTCCCAGTACGGCCAGTCGTGGGCCCACCCGTCCCAGATCCGCAGTGCGTTCCCGATGCCTTTGCCCCACAGGATGCCCGACATTTCGCGGTTGTTCTCGCACGCAGGGTCATGCTCTCCGACCGCGAGGATGATGTCCTGCCGCTGGAACGCTGCGAGTCGTTCAGGATCGCGCTCATGGCGCATGAAATCGTAGGGGTTACACGCGTACACGTTGGCATCGGAGTAGCCGCGGGTCAGACGTTTGATGTCGTATGTTCCCGAAAGGCCGATGATCCGCTGCACGAGCTGGGGATTGCGCAGTCCGAAGCACAGGGCGTGGTACGCACCGAAGCTCGCGCCGGCGGCGATGAGGAACGGCGTTGGGTTCTTGGCGAGACTGAACGGGACGACTTCGTCGCGCAGGTAGCGGTCATATTGTAGATGGCGCCAGGCGCGCTGACCGGGATGCACCTGCTCCGGCGCGTACCAGCTTTCCTCGTGTACGTGATGGAGGCAGTAGAGCTGGATCCAGCCGCGGTCCAGGTGCTCGCCGAGGACGCCGGCACGATGCATCCAGCGATCCGTCCATTCGGTGAGGCCGCCCAGCGTTGTGGGAAACACAAACACACGCGCTCCGCCGTCACCTAACACCTGCAGCTCCATCTCGCGTCCCAGGGCGGGGCTGTGCCACCGGTGGCGCTCCTGCTTCATTGCGGTGAGTTCCCTCCGTTGCGAAGCAGAAACGGCAGCGCTTTGCGGAATCGACGCCCCCAGGCCGACTCATGGTGTCGGCCCTCCCGATCCTCCACCCAGCGAAACTCGCGTTGCGGTTCGTAGCCCTTGGCGAGCAAGAGGTCGCGCAGACGGCGGGCCAGCATCACGTGCGTGTCCCCCTCCTGCAGCCCCACGTCGAGATAGACCCGTCCCGCAGCCCGCGGAGCCTGTTCGACGACGTCGAGAATTGCCGCGTTGGCGAACCAGAGCGAGGGGCTGAGCGCGGCAGCGAACCCAAACACGGACGGGTAGCGGAAGTAGGCGTATAAAGAGATCAGCCCGCCCAGCGAGGAGCCGCCAATGCCGGTGTGCGCCCGGTCGGGCAATGTGCGGAATCGTTGGTCCACCAGCGGCTTCACGGTGTTGATCAGGTAGTCGAGGTAGCGCTCGCCCGCGCCGCCGCCGACCTTCGGGTCCCTGAACGGCGCGTACTCATCGATGCGGGCCGCCCCCATGTTCGGAATCCCGACGACGATCGCTTCCAGTCCGCGCCGACTCGCCCAGGCGAGCGCCGTCTTCAATCCCCAGTCCCCCGCGAAGCTCGTCGCCGCATCGAACAGGTTCTGGCCGTCTTGCATGTAGATCACTGGATAGCGCGCATCGCCGCGCGCATACGATGCCGGTGTGTACACGAACAAATTGCGTCGATTGCCCAACTGGGGGCTCTGGACTGCGGGGATCGTCCAAACCTTGCCCCGGTGCGCGCGCGCTCGGGCGCGGGCCTTCCAGCGCAGGTAAAACCGTGGAAATCGTCGCATTGGCAGCCGGAAATGTACCAGTGACCCTACGGGTTCCAAAGAGTGTCGGAGAGGGTTACCGTACTTTCCCCGTGCCCGTCGCGCTGTTCGCCGCACCGATCTTATCCGAGAACGCCGGGCGCATGATCGCGGCGATCGCGGCGCTGCCCGGTGTGCGCGTCGGTGTGATCAGCCAGGCGCCGCTCGAGGATCTGCCCGAGCCGGTCCGATCTCGGGTGGCGCACTGGCGGATTCCCGATGTTCTGGACACGGGGCAGTTGCTCGAGGCCGTCGGGCAGCTGGAGCAGCGACTCGGACGAGCGGACCGCTTGATCGGTGCCTACGAACAGCTGCAGGTGCCGCTCGCCGAAGTGCGCGAGCGCCGGGGCATTGTCGGCATGCCCGCGGAGGCGGCGCGGAATTTTCGCGACAAGGCGCGCATGAAATCGCTGCTGCGCGAGGCGGGGCTCCCCTGTGCGCGCCACCGGCTGGTGACGGGGCCCGCGGACGCGATGGCATTCGCGGGAGAGATCGGATTCCCCCTGGTCGTCAAGCCTCCGGCGGGGGCGGGGGCGCTGGCGACGACGAAAGCTGACGACGTGAACGCGCTGCGGACCGCTGTGGATGCCGCGACGCCCGCGCCGGATCGTCCCGTGTTGCTGGAAGAGTACGTGACCGGAGACGAGCACTCGTTCGAGACCGTATCGATCGACGGGCGCGCGGTGTGGCACTCGCTGACGCACTACTATCCGTCGCCGCTGGAGGTCCTGCGCAATCCGTGGATCCAGTGGTGCCTGATTCTGCCGCGTGAGGTGGAGGAACCGCAGTACGACGACATCCGGCGTGCGGCGTTCCGCGCCCTCGAGGTACTGGGCATGGAAACGGGACTCTCGCACATGGAATGGTTTCGCCGGCCCCCCCCGGACGGCACGATCGCGATTTCGGAAGTCGCGGCGCGGCCACCGGGCGCGCAGATCATGACGATCGTGTCGCGAGCACACGACTTCGATTTCGTCGCGGCGTGGGCGCGGCTGATGGTGTTCGACGAGTTTGCGGCCCCGCCGCGCCGATACGCGGTGGGAGCGGCCTACCTGCGGGGCCAGGGGAGGGGCCAAGTGAAGGCGATCCACGGCCTCGACCAGGTGCAGCACGAGATCGGCTCGCTCGTCGTGGACGCCAAGTTGCCGACGGCGGGCCAGACACCTACCGGCAGCTATGAGGGAGAAGGGTTCGTCATCCTGCGCCACCCCGACACCGCTGTGGTGCAGCGCGCGCTGCGGAGGCTGATCTCGCTGGTTCGCGTCGAGTTGGGCTAGACGAGGGAGCATTCATGAACGTGCTCATGATTTCACCCGGATATCCGACGGAGATCAATTACTTCACCCGCGGCCTGGCGGTGCAGGGAGCACGCGTGTTCGGCATCGGGGATCAACCGGAGCGCGATCTCCCGGATCTGGTCCGGGAGCGCCTCGCAGGGTATTTGCCGGTGTCCTCGCTGCTCGATGAGGCCGCGGTCGTGAAGGAAGTGCGGCAGTGGAAAGCAGCTCAGCCCCTCAAACAGGTCGAGTGCCTGTGGGAGCCGGGGGTCATTCTCGCCGCGCGCTTGCGTGAGGCGCTCGGCGTGCCCGGCCAGGACGTCGCGCAGGCGACGCTGTTCCGTGACAAGGATGCGATGAAGCGGGCCGTGGTGTCCGCGGGGATCCGGACGCCGAAGCACCAGCGCGCCACGAACGCCGCCGAGTGCCAGCGCGCGGCCGAGCAGATCGGCTTCCCGGTGATCGTGAAACCGATCGCGGGCGCCGGGTCGGCCGATACCTTCCGGGTGAACTCCCGGCTCGAGCTCGATGCGGTGCTGTCGCGCTCCGGCCACATTCGTGAGGTCAATGTCGAAGAATTCATCGACGCTGAGGAATACACCTTCGACACGGTGTGCATCGACGGCAAGATCGCCTTCTGGAATATCTGTGTGTACCGGCCCCGCCCGCTGACCGCACGGCAGGAGGAGTGGATCAGCCCGCAGACGGTGGTGTTGCGCGACGTCGAGGCCGATCATCTCGCGGGCGGGCGCAAGATGGGCCGCGCCGTCCTCAAGGCCCTCCGCTTTCAGACAGGGTTCACCCACATGGAGTGGTACCGTACGGCCAAGGGCGAAACCATATTCGGCGAAATCGCCGCCAGACCGCCGGGGGCACGCACGGTCGACGCCATGAACTACGCGTCCGACATCGATCTCTTTGCTGGATGGGCCGAGGCGGTGTTGCACCGGCGTTTCAGCACCAAGTTGGATCGCAAGTACAACTCGGCGATCATCTTCAAGCGCGCCCAGGGCACGGGTCACATTCGTCACATCGAGGGGCTCGAGCGCTTGCAGGCCCGCTTCGGCCCACACATCGCGGCGGTGGAGCTGCTTCCCGTGGGCGCGCCGCGGCGCAACTGGATACTGACGCTCGTCTCGGACGGCTTTCTCGTGGTCCGGCATCCCGATCTGCAGACCACGCTCGACATGGCGGACGCCGTCGGCACCGATCTGCACCTGTACGCCGGCTGAGCACCGGCGAGGAGCACACGATGACTGCGAAAGTGGGACTTATCGTCGGCCGCGAGTGGTCGTTTCCGCCGAAGTTCATCGAGGAGGTGAACCGCCGCGACAAGGGCGTGGTGGCGGAGTTCATCAAGATCGGACCAACGCCGATGGACGCGCCGCGCGGGTATGCCGTCCTCGTTGACCGGATCTCGCACGAGGTTCCGTTCTACCGGTCCTATCTGAAGCACGCGGTGCTGCAGGGGGTCGCGGTCGTGAACAACCCCTTCATGTGGAGCGCCGATGACAAGTTCTTCGGCGCCACGCTCGCGACGAAGCTCGGCGTCGCCAGTCCGAAGACGGTTGTCCTGCCCAACAAGGACTACATCCCCGCGATCAGCCACCAGGAGAGCCTGCGCAACCTGGTGTTCCCGCTCGACTGGGACGCGGTCGTGCGCGACATCGGATTGCCCTGCATCCTGAAGGATGCGCACGGCGGAGGGTGGAAAGACGTCTACATCTGTCACACGCGCGACGAATTGCTCGCCCACTACAATGAATCGGGCTTGCGGACGATGATCCTGCAGGAGTTCATCGAGTGGGAGCAGTTCGTCCGCTGCATCTGCATCGGGCAGAAAGACATTCTACCGATCCATTACGATCCGAAGGCGCGCAAGTACATCGTGGATCCCGACTATCTCACGCCGGCCCTCCACAAGCGAATCGTCACCGACTCGCGTACGCTCGTGGGTGCGCTGGGATACGACATGAACTCCATCGAGTTTGCGGTCAAGGATGGCGTCCCGTACGCGATCGACTTCATGAATCCCGCGCCGGACTTCGACATCAACTCTCTCACGGCCGAGTACTTCGACTGGGTGGTGCAGCACATGGCCGACCTCGTGATTCGGCTGGCCACGCGCCGGACGACCGGCGGGGCGGGGAGCACACGCACGTTTCACTGGCAGGCCCTGTTCAAAGGTCGCGCGCGGAGCCGGACATCCTCGGCATGACGTCGGTGTTGGAGCAGGCGATCGAGCACTACCACGAGCTCTTGACCGACGAGCTGGCGGGAGAATGCCAGGCCACGCTCGACGCCGAGCTGCGGCGCCGGGGATTGTTTTTTGGGGACCGGGCGTTGTGCACCGTGCTGCGGCCGCGGTTCTTTACGCCCGAGCAGTACCGATTCCTGCGAGATCGCTGCGCGATCCTGCTGCGATCATTCGATCGCGTCTACCACGCTGCGCTCGAGGATGCGGCGCTGCGGCGGCAGTTCGGGCTCGTCGATTGGGAGGAGGACCTGCTGATGTCGGATCCAGGCTTCTCCGATCCCAGCCCGGTCTCTCGGATCGATGCCTTTTATCTGCCCGACGAGGGCGTGTTTCACCTGACGGAGTACAACGCCGAGACACCGGCCGGTGCGGCTTACGCCGACGCCTTGTCCGAGGCGTTCCTCGCCCTACCCGTCATGGGTCCGTTTCTGCGTCGCTTCGACCTCCGCCCGCTCCCCGCGCGCCACGACGTGCTCCACGCGCTGCTCTCGGCGTACGCCGAATGGAGGGCGAGCCGGGGGAGGGGCAGCCCCGCGACGCCGCGCATCGCGATCCTCGATTGGCGCGAGGTGCCGACCTACAACGAGTTCCTGTTGTGGGTAGACTACTTTCGCGCGCGTGGCCTCGAGGCCCGAATCGTCGATCCGCGGGAGACGGAGCTCAAAGGCGGTCGCCTGGTGGCGGACGGACAGCCGATCGACCTGATCTACAAGCGCGTGCTCATCAGCGAGCTCGTGGAACGGGGTGGCCGCGACCACGCGGTGGTCCGCGCGGTGGAATCGGGCGCGGTGTGCATGGTCAATCCATTTCGCTGCAAGCTGCTCCACAAGAAAGCGAGCCTGGCGGTGCTGAGTGACGAGCGCAACGTGGGACTGTTCTCGGATGACGAGCGCCACGCGATCGACGCCCACATTCCCTGGACGCGCGTGGTCGCGGAGCGCAAGACACGTCATGCGGACCGGACGGTAGACCTGGTCCCTTTCATTATTCAACAGCGCGAGCGCCTCGTGCTCAAGCCGAATGATGCGTATGGTGGCGCCGGCATCGTGCTCGGGTGGGACGTGGACGGCGCAACGTGGGAAACGGCGGTTCGCACGGCGCTGACTGAGCCGTTCGTGGTGCAGGAGCGGGTGCCGATTCCGAGCGAGCCGTTTCCGAGTGTCGCGGACGGCCGCGTGATCCTGGCCGACCGCATCTTGGACACCGCTCCGTACGCGTACCGTGGGACGTACGTCGATGGGTGCATGTCGCGCCTGTCCACGGCCGCTCTCGTCAACGTGACGGCCGGCGGTGGGTCGCAGACCCCGACCTTCCTGGTGGAGGCGCGATGAAGCCCCCCTCCCTCACGCTCGGCATCGAGGAAGAGTATCAGATCATCGATCCCAAGACCCGCGAGTTGAAGTCGTACATCACCGAAATCCTGAGCGGCGATCACCTCGTGCTCGCGCAAATAAAGCCGGAGCTGCATCAGTCGATCGTCGAAGTCGGGACCAAAGTCTGCAACACGCCGGCGGAGGCGCGCGCCGAGCTCGTGCGACTGCGGGGACAGGTCCTGGAACTCGTGGCCAGGAGCGGGCTCAAGATCGCCGCGGCGGGCACACATCCATTTTCATCGTGGGTCGATCAACAGATCACGCCGCTGGAGCGCTACCTGGGTGTGCGGGCAGACATGGGCGAGCTGGCGCAGCGGTTGCTGATCTTCGGCACGCACATCCACATCGGCATCGAGGATCGCGAATTCCTGATCGACGCGCTCAATGTGGCGCGCTATTTCCTGCCGCACCTGATGTGCCTGTCCACCAGCTCGCCGTTCTGGGGCGGACGCAACACGGGACTCAAGTCCTATCGCAGCATCGTGTGGCGCGGTTTCCCCCGCACGGGCGTCCCCCGCCCGCTCAGGTCATGGAGCGAGTACACGGAATTGGTGGATCTGCTCGCGAGCACCCACTGCATCCCGGACGGGTCCAAGATCTGGTGGGATGTACGCCCCAACTGGAGCTATCCGACGCTCGAGTTCCGGGTCTGCGACGTGTGCACGCGGGTCGACGAAGCGGTCTGCATTGCAGCCATCGTCCAGGCGATCGTGGCGAAAATCTGGAGGCTGCGGCGGGACAACATGACCTTCCGCGTGTATCCCGCGGACTTCATCGAGGAAAACAAATGGCGCGCCGTGCGCTACGGCTTCGATGGGCGGCTCGTGGATTTCGGCAAGGGGGTCGAGCTGCCGGCGCGAGAACTGGTGCGCGAATTGCTGGTGTGGTTCATTGACGACGTCCTCGACGAGCTCGGCAGTCGGAAGGAAGTCGAATACGCGTTTCGCATTCTTGACGAGGGGTCGAGCGCCGACCGCCAGCTCGCCGTCTATGAGCGGACGAAAGATTTTACAGCCGTGGTCGACCACGTAATCGCCGAAACGGCAGAAGGGTTATAGTTGCGTCCCCCCATCATCGGTATCACCACCCAGACACTCGAAGCCGTTCCCGATCAACTGCCGCGCTGCTGGATCATGAGTCAGCGCTACGTGCAGGTCCTCGCGGGCGCCGGTGCCGTGCCGTGGGTCATCCCGCTGCTGCAAGGTGACGAGGCGACGTTACGGGCGATCTATGAGCGGCTCGACGGGCTGTTTCTGCCGGGCGGCGTCGATATCGATCCAGCCGCCTACGATGAGCCGCGCACCGAGTTATGCGGCCGGACCGACCCGGCGCGCGACTGGACGGAGCTGTTGTTCACGCGTTGGGCGCTGTCCGATCGGAAGCCGGTGCTTGCAGTCTGTCGCGGCGCGCAGCTTCTCAACGTGGCGGTAGGCGGCTCCCTCTATCAGGACGTGGGAGCGCAACATCCCGATGCGATCAAGCACGATCATTTTCCCGTCGCCGGCCGCCGACGCGACGAACTGGCGCACGAGGTGCACCTCGCCGAGGGATCGCGGCTGCGTCGGTTGCTGGGGACCGCGACGCTCCCGGTGAACAGCATGCACCACCAGGGGATCGCGCGATTGGCGCCGGGGCTCGTCCCCGTCGCCACTTCTCCCGACGGCCTGATCGAAGGCGTCGAAGGCGCGTTGGTGCGCGAGCATTTCTTGATCGGCGTACAGTGGCACCCCGAGGATCTCGTAGACGTCGATCCGCGCATGCGCCGGCTGTTCGAGGCCTTCATCGGTGCGTGTGCTTCGTAACCGACGCAAAGCCAGATTACCGCAGCAGGACCCCCGCCACATACTGTGCCCACAGCGTCCCTTCCGGCACGAGCACCGGCGCGAGGCGATCGATGATCGCGAGCCCGCCGCCCTCGCGCGACATCAGCGCGAGCTTGTTCTGGATGTCGAGCGCCGTGATCGGGGCATCGCTCGTCAGCAGCACCCAGTAGCCGGAGACGCCGCTGCTGTCGTCGCGCGCGGGTGCACCGGTGAGCAGGCTCCCCGTCGGGGTGAATTGCCCCGCGCGACCAGACACCGGCGCTCCGCTGATGACGGGTGACTGGATGGGGGAGGGAATCTCACTGACGCTGATCGCGTTGTTCCCGGCGCGCCGCATTGTCTTATCGCGGCTGCGCACCGGGTAGAAGAGATCGATGCGACCCTCGGGAGTGACCCAGAACAGCACCACATTCGCCGGTCGCAGCAGCCGGAAATCGACTCGGCTCTCCGTGATGGCGGTGAAGCCTTCGCCGAAATGAGCGACGTCGCCGTGGATGTTCTGTACGACCTGCCCGCCCGCCAGCGTGGGAGAAAGCATGGCGAGCATCGTGAAGAGTAGAGATCGTTCCGTCATAATCATCCCGAGGGTAGTTCCGTCATTTCAGAGGGAGTTACAGCTTGGGGGCAGTCCCCCAACTCGCGCAAGCCGCCACGCTGTTCTACACTTCGACCCATGACCCGTTGCGGTACCATCGTCCTGGCCGGCCGGCCCAATGTCGGCAAATCGACGTTGCTGAACGCGCTTGTAGGCGAACACCTCGCGATCGTGTCCCCCAAGCCGCAATCGACCCGGCTGCCCGTGGTGGGCCTGCTCACCAAAGACGACACGCAGTACATCTTTACCGACTCGCCCGGCCTGCTCGAGCCCGAGTACCAGCTGCACGAAGCGATGCGCGCCGCGGCGCTGCGCGCCATCGAGGACGCCGAAGTGATCGCCTACCTGCATCCGCTCACCGAGTACCCGGCGCCTCCGCTCGCCGCCGTAGCCGGCCTCGAGCGTCTGCCTCGTGCTCCAATCGTCACGGTATACACGAAATCCGATGTCGTTCGGCCGTCCGGCCGTCCGACCGTCCGACCGTCGGAAGTCTTCGTCTCGGCCGTTTCCGGTGAAGGTATCGACGCTTTCCTCGCCACGATTGCCCGGGAGCTGCCGGAAAGTCCCTTTCATTATGATCCCGACGAGCTGGCCACCCAGCCGATGCGCTTCTTCGCGGCGGAGTTCATACGGGAAGCGGCGTTCGAGCAGCTCCATGAAGAGCTCCCCTACAGCGTCGCCTGTGAGATCGATGAGTTCCGGGAGGGCGCGGAGCCGGTATATATTCGGGCCGTGCTCTACGTCGAACGCGAAAGCCAGAAAGGGATCGTCATTGGCGAGGGCGGCCGCACCATCAAGGCCCTCGGCGCAGCGGCGCGCGCCAAGATCGAGGCGCTGCTCGGCCAACGCGTCTTCCTCGACCTGCATGTGAAGGTGCTTCCCAAGTGGCGGCGCGACGAGCCATCCCTCAAACGACTGGGATACGTCACCTCATGAGCCTCGCGCCCGACCTGCTCGAGATTCTCGTCTGCCCGAAGTGCAAAGGACCGCTCGAGCATCGCACCGATCCGGAGGCGCTCGCCTGTCACACCTGCCGTCTGATCTATGCCGTCGAAGACGACATTCCCATCATGCTGATCGATGAGGCGAAAGGGTTCTGACGGATTGACCGATGGTCGGATGGGCGGATGGCTACTTGTCGCCACCGTCCTGCTATCCGCCCATCCGACCATCCGCCTATCCGCCCAGGAGCTGCCCCTTAACGCCGGCGCGCTCTTCCTGGTATTCCCGGTAGGCGCGCAAGCGGTGGGGATGGGACAGACGGCCACCGCCATGGCCGGGCGTGGTGAAGCGGCATTCTGGAATCCCGCCGGTCTCGCCACGCTCTCCGACGACGAGTTCGCCCTGCACAGCGCCTCGCTGGTCGCCGGCCGCAGCAACGTGCTCGGGGCGTATTTCCCCTCGCGCGGCATCGGCGTGATCGGCGGCGCGGTGTACCTCGTCGACTACGGCGATCTCGATCGCACCGACATCAATGGCAACACGATCGCGCGCATCGCCCCGCGAAACTTCGAGTTCCTCGCGTCCTACGCGACGAACCTGACGGGCTCCTTCGCCTTCGGTATCAACTACAAGCTCGTGCAGTTTCGCGTCGATTGCAGCGGCGACTGCCGCGACTTTCCCGCGGGAACGGGCGTGACGCATGGGCTCGATCTCGGCGGACAGTTCAGCGTGGGGCCCGGCGGTCCGCTGCGCATCGGCGTGGCGCTGCGCAACATCGGGTTCCGCTTGCAGGTCAATAACCAGGCGCAGGCCGATCCATTGCCGACGCGTCTCGCCGTGGGCGCGATCTATGAGGTCCGGCTGCGTCCCGTCACGGGACGCGCACTCGATCAGGCCTTCGATCTGAAGCTCGCCGCCGACGTGGACAGCCCCTGGGGTCAAACGGGGCAGTCGGAGACCCGGCTCGGTCTCGACATCGGCTATCAGCGACTGGTCCGGGTGCGCGCCGGTTACGCCTTCGTGCAGGACGGATTGAGCGGACCGAGCATTGGGCTGGGGGTCGAGAGCGGCTCGCTCGGCATCGACCTCGCGCGCGCGTTCCTGACCGGCTCGGACCTGCAGGTCGAGAGTCCGACCTTCTTTTCCTTCCGGGTCTCATTCTAATGAAGGGGGCAGGGCCGCTCGCAGGCCTCGCACTGATCGCCGCGGCGAGCGCGGGCATGGCGCAGCAGCAGGAGCCGCCCCCCAGCTCGTTCGTCCGCCCGCTCGCGTCACTGCTGCTGCCCGGGAGCGGCCAGTTGCTGGCCCACCAGGATCGCGGCGCGGTGTACCTGGCGGCGGAGGTGTACCTCGTCTCGCGGTTCCTGCAGCTCGATCACGAGGCGTTGGCGGAAGCCCGGCGGTTTCAGAATCTGGCGTTCGATGTCGCGCGACGCACGTACGGACCCATGCGGCGCGATACCATCTTCGAGTATTACGAGCAGATGGAGCGCTTCGCGGAAAGCGGCGCCTATGACGCCGATTCCGGCGCGGCGTTCGTGCCCGAGACCGACCCCAACACCTACAACGGGTCGATGTGGCTCCTCGCGCGCCGCACGTACTGGGAGGATCCCAACATCCCTCCCGATCCGACCTCGCCGCAGTACTGGAAAGCGCTGCAGTTCTATCAGGCCCGCGCCGTTGGTCCGAACTTCCTGTGGAGCTGGCGCAACCATTCGCTCGAGCACGAGGTGTTTCGCGATTACATCAAGCGCAGCGACAACGCGTTTCGGCGCGCGCAAAACCAGATCGGTTTGCTGCTCGCCAATCACGTGCTCAGCGCGGTGGACGCGCTGATATCCGCGCGCCTGAGCGCGGCGGCGGGGCGGTCGGCGGAAATGCGAACGACGGTAACTCCCAACTACGGCGAATTGCGATTCTCATTCAGTTTCTAGTTTTCAACAGGATCCAATCATGAGCTGGATAGCAAGTCCGGAGGCGTGGCTCGGCCTCCTCACGTTGACGGTGCTCGCCGCGGCGCCGATCAGCGACTTTGTGCATCGCCATCCGACGGTGAAGATGCTCGCGCTGAGCTTTCTCCTGATGATCGGCGTGGCGCTCATCGCCGACGGGCTGGGCCAGCACATCGCCAAGGGCTACATCTATTTCGCGATGGGCTTCTCGGTGTTCGTGGAGATGCTCAACATCCGCATGCGG
>DASWEL010000333.1:0-4903 GCA_036394755.1 Gemmatimonadales bacterium
CCGGCGTTGGCTTCATCGTGGCCGCGCACATGGCCGTGGCAGCGTTGGCGTCGGTCCCACTCGGCCGGGCCTCGGACGTTTGGGGCCGTCGCACCCTGCTCCTGGGTGGAATGGCCACGAGCGCCGTCACCTCGCTGATGCTGCCGCTCGTCGAGGGCGGAGTCGCCCTCGCGCTGATCTACGGTGTCGCAGGGCTCGGCGTGGCGGCCTTCACGCCCAGCGCCATGTCGTTGGTGGGCGACGCGGCCCCGCCGGGGGCGGCCGGCCGCGCGTACGCGTGGTATGCAACGGCGCACTACGGCGCGATTGGCGTCGGACCCTTCCTGGGTGGACTGGCCGCCGAGTGGTGGGGTTACCACGCGGCCTTCGTGGCCAGTGCCGCCGGTGCGGCACTCGCCTTCGCCGTCGGCTTAGCGACTACCGTACCTCCCGCGCATATCACCGCCGGAGCGCGCGTGACGTTCCGCGAGGTTCGAGCCAATCCGAGAGTCTGGGCAGGGTGGATCGTCGCGGCCAGCGGTCTTCTCACCCAGGGCGTGGTCTTCACGTTCTTTCCATTACTCGGCGAGGCGAGGGGCCTTTCGCCGGCGGCCATCGGCCTCGTCTTCCTGGTCCTTGGCATCGCCAACACCGCCGCGCGCGTCCCCGCCGGATGGCTGATGGATCGCACGCAGCGGTCGGCTCCGTATGCCGTCGGTGGCGTGCTCGCCGGGTGCGTGGCAACCGCGCTGCTGCCTCACCTCACCGACCGGGGGCCGCTCCTGTCACTGGTCGCGGGGTACGGCGTGGTCAGCGGAACCGCGGGCGTCGCGATCGGCGTCGCGCTCGCGGGCACAGCGACGCCGGCCGCTCGCGGGCTCGTCATGGGGGGCTATGGCACCGCGCTCTACCTGGGGCTGGCGCTCGGATCCTTTGCGCTTGGACCCGTCATCATGCGTTACGGGTATGCGACGGGCTTTAGCATCGGAGGAGTGGTTGGTGCAGTGGGCGCCGTTTTTGCCGCGGTTCTCTGGGTGAAGGCGCGGAATGATCGTTGCCGGCCGTTAGCCGTGTGATCGAGGACGGCCCCTCCTCCGAATGTCGACGCTCTTGCAGTCGAGATGCTGCCAGCGTAGCCCGAGCTCGCTCCGGCGAGCGACTCTGGCGTATCTTGCCTTCTTGCCGTCGAAATCGCCCTTCGTCACGGGCTTCCTGCAGATCGGGCATTGCTTCGGCCGGGCTGCCACTCTGTGCTGCACGCGACGCATCGCCTTGTTCACGGCCGCCTCTTCTCGAGGAAGCCTACGAAGGCGCGCGCACTCGCGCTCAGCGGCCGGCGTTCGTCGTGGATCACATGAAAGTGCCGCCGGATTTTCAGGCTCTCGACGGCGACCACACGCAGGCGCCTCGCCCGCACTTCGTCCTCGATGGCGTATCGGGAGACGAACGCGATTCCCAGACCGGCCAGCACGGCGCGCTTGATCGTCTCCGTATGGTCGAGCTCCATAGTCGGTTGAACGGTGATGCCCGCCTCGCGCAGGGCACGTTCGGTGACCTGACGCGTCGCCGAGCCCTCTTCCCGGATCAGCAGAGGCTCACGTGATAGCTTTGCGCGCGAGATCTTCGCCCCGATCGGGTGCTTTGCGCGCACGATGAGCTGCAGCTCGTCGACGATGCCGGCGGCGACACACCGCTCGCCCGGGCCCAGCATGTGGCCGCCGATGACGGCCACGTCGACGTCGCCATCGCGGACCCGCTCTTCGACGATCCGAGAGTTTGCAATCCGAAGGGCGACGGTGATTCCCGGATAAGTGTTTCGAAACCGCGCGATGAGCGCCGGCAATACGTAGGTTCCTGGCGTCGTGCTGGCGCCGACGACCAGCGATCCTCGCTGAAGACCGTCGAGCTCTGCGAGCGCCTGCCTGCCGGCGGCGAGCGTTGCGACGACGCGTGTCGCGTAATCGCCAAAGATCCGGCCGGCCTCGGTCAGCGAGACGGATCTGGGGTGGCGAACGAAGAGCCGCACGCCGAGCTCCTCCTCGAGTTCGCGCATGTGCTCGGACAGGGTCGGCTGAGAGAGATGGATTCGTTCCGCGGCGCGGCTGAAGCTCTTCGCCTGCGTCACGCCGAGGAAGACCTCGAGCTGGCGGATCGTCATAGACCTTTTGCGATCAGTCCCACCTGACCGATTAGTGGGTGTTCGCTCTGCCGGCCCGGTCGGCAGTCATCGTCTTCAGCGAATCTTGTTCCAATGTGAGCACGTGCTTGGCCACGACGCGATAGGTCCATTGGCCGGCAGCCGTCTCGCGATTGAATTGCTCGTCGGTCAAGCCGATGAGCGAGCCGATAAAGCGGGCGCGCTCGGCGAGCCACTCCGCAACGAGGCGTTCCATCGGCGACGCCGTGATCCGCGATTCGTAGCGTGCTTCAAGCACCTGTCCGGTGTGGATCTTCTCGTGGTCGATGTCATTCGTAATCAGCGTCCAGGCGTCCTTGCCCTGGGCACAGCCATGGGACGACGGCATCGCGAGCTCGCGGTCGGATGCCTCAAGTAATGCATCGATAGTTACCATGGTCTGCTCCAGCAGCTCGCGGATTGCTCCACGCACGGTGGCTGCCATGGGAATCCCTCCGGTTCTTTGGGGCTGGCCGATGAAGGCCTCGGGCCTGATGGATCGTCATAGGGCTTTTCCGATCATTAGGATTACCACGATGTATTGGACCCTATACGACGGGCTGCGGTATCACAAGTGGCAGGAGGTGCCTCAATGATCTTCCGCCATTTCCTCTCGCCCAAGACCGGCTGTGCGAGCTACGTGCTCGGCTGAAGCGGCGCAGCCAGCTGCGCTGTGGTGGATCCACAGCAGGACATCGAGCCCTACCTCGAAGCGGCGGCTCAGAAGAACATGCGGGTCAGTCACATCATCGAGACCCACGTGCAGGCCGATCACGTCTCGGGCGCCCGCCGGCTCGCCGAAGTCACGGGGGCGCCGATCTTCATGCACCAGGCCGCCGATCTCCACTTTGCGCATACCGATCTAGCAGACGAAGACCAGCTCGACCTCGGCAACGTCGGGTTGAAGGTTCTTGCCACGCCGGGACACACGCCGGATGGCGTCTCCCTCCTCGTGACCGACCGCTCCCGCGCCACCGAGCCGTGGTTCATCCTGACCGGCGACACGCTGTTCTCAGGCGGCGTCGGTCGGCCGGATCTCCTCGGGAGCGGCGCGGAAGGGCGGCTCGCGGAGCAGTTATATGACAGCCTGCACGGCCGGCTGCTGTCGCTACCGGATCATCTGGAAGTCTTTCCAGCGCATTTCGGGGGTGCCGCCTGCGGCAAGGGGCTGAGCGGCAAGCCGGGTTCGACGATCGGATTCGAGCGCCGATTCAATCCGGCGCTCAAGTACGGCAAACGGGACGAATTCGTCCGGTTCGTCCTCAGCGACTTGCCGCCGCAGCCGGCGCAGTTCGCAGAGAATCGACGGATCAACCTCGGCCTCACGACGTGACGACCCGGCTCGGGCTGCGCGAGAATCTTCCTCAATTCGCGCTGCTCGTGCTGATCAACGCCTTCGTCGGCGGCATGGTCGGCCTGGAGCGGACCGTGTTGCCGTTGCTCGGTGAGCAGGAGTTCGGTCTCAGCTCCAAGACGGCCATCACGTCGTTCATCGTGAGCTTCGGCATCACCAAGGCCGTCCTCAATCTCATCGCTGCCCGGCTGTCGGAGCGCGTGGGGCGCAAGCCGCTGTTGGTCGCTGGCTGGCTCTTCGCGCTGCCGGTGCCGTTTCTCCTGATCTACGCGCCGTCCTGGTGGTGGATCGACGTGGCGAACATCCTGTTGGGCGTCAATCAGGCGCTGGCCTGGTCGATGACGGTAATCATGAAAGTTGATCTCGTCGGTCCGAAACGGCGAGGGCTTGCGCTCGGCCTGAACGAGTTCGCCGGATACTTCTCCGTTGGCCTCATGTCCTGGGCCACCGGCTATATCGCGGGCCACTACGCGCTACGGCCACATCCGTTCTATCTCGGTATCGTCATCGCGGTGATCGGCCTGACGCTCTCGCTGTTCTTCGTCCGCGAGACGCTCGCTCACGTTCAACTCGAGGCGCGCGGCCACGCCTCGCCATCCGCCGTGACGATCGGTCACGTCTTCTACGTCACCACGATCGGTAACGCGAGTCTCTTCGCCGCGTGCCAAGCGGGCTTGGTGAACAACCTGAACGACGGCATGTCATGGGGCATTTACCCGCTGTACTTCGCGAGCTTTGGACTTGGTGTCGAAGCGATCGGCGTGATCAAGGCGATCTATCCGGGTGTCTGGGGCGTCCTTCAGATCGCGACGGGACCGCTCTCCGACAGGTGGGGCCGTAAGCGGCTGATCGCCGGTGGCATGGCCGTGCAAGCAGCCGGCATCTGGTTGACGGTCATGGTGTCGACGTATCCGGCGTGGATCACCGGGGCCGTTCTGCAGGGCCTCGGGACGGCGATGGTGTACCCGACGCTGCTCGCGGCAATTACCGACCATACACACCCGACGTCGCGCGCGACAAGCCTCGGTGTCTATCGCTTCTGGCGCGATTCGGGCTATGCCATCGGGGCGTTGCTTTCGGGCCTCGTGGCGGACTTGATGGGACTCGGCACAGCCATCCATGTGGTCGCCGCTCTCACGCTGCTGTCGGGGCTTGTCGTGGCCTGCACCATGGTCGAGCCGAATGCTCAGCCGGTAGCGGTGGCCCGATGAGTCATCGCGTTCTCAGAGCATCCCGATGGCACGCCAACGCAAAGGCGCAGGAAATCATTCCGGCCAGGAGAAACGGGCTCGTGAGATCGACGGCGTCTGCCAGCGGCCCCATCACCAGCGGGCCAACGAGCATCCCCGCATCTGTCGCCATGCGAAGCCACGCAATAGCGATGCCATGCCGCG
>DASWEL010000334.1:0-15047 GCA_036394755.1 Gemmatimonadales bacterium
CAATCCTTCGGCGCAGCTGACGTGGACGACGTGCGCGCGCACACCCTTGCCGGCGCCGCGCATGCAGACGAGCAACCGGCGGATCGCGTCGACCTCGGCGACAGCGGGCCGGGCGTGGCACCACGCAAGAGGATTCGGCGCCCCTTGGGCGGCGAGCATCTCCTGGCTTTCGGCGTGTACGCCCACGATCGCGTTCAGACGTGCAGCCACCTTGAGCCCAATCGCGAGCACGCCGTCGGGCACGCGAGGAAAGTCGTCGATGCCGCTGTGACTCATGAAGGCCTTGAAGCCGACGACGCCGCATTGGTGGAGGGCTTCGAGGTCTCCGAGGTTTTCGGGGACCAAGCCTCCCCACAGGCCAAAGTCCACCAGCGCATTCCGCGACGCGACGGCGAGCTTTTGATCAAACGCCGCAGGCGTCGTGGTGGGCGGGTGTGCGTTGAGCGGCATCTCGAGCACGGTCGTGACGCCGCCGGCCGCCGCGCCGCGCGTGCCGGCTTCCCAGCCTTCCCAGTCCGCCCGACCCGGTTCGTTGAAGTGGACGTGGGCATCCACGACGCCCGGAAGCACGACGAGATCGCGCGCGTCGATCACCTCGGCGCCTTCGTACACTTCGCTACCGATTGCGGTGATGACGCCATTGGTGATGGCGATGTCGGCGGGTCGTTGGCCGGTCGGGAGGACGACGTTGCCGCCGCGGATGACGAGATCGGCGGAACTCACACCTCTTCGATCACGATGTCCTGCGCGCCATGCCAGAGGGTGAGTCTTCCGATTTCAGGCAATTGCTCCTGTCCCTGGGTGAGCGTTGCGAAATGATTGCCTGCCAGTTGCCCAACCTTGCTTGCGAACATGGTCGAGCCGTACGGGAACAAAAGCTCCGTCTCGCTGATACCGCCCGGGTATAGGAGCAACATCCCTGGAGCAGGATGGCTGGTGTGATTCTCGAAATCGAGTCCGAGTTTACGGTCGCCCATCGGAATCCATGTCGACTCGCCGCTCCAACGGCAGTGGACTATCTTGGACTTGAGCGGCAGCATCTTGCGAATCACAGCCACGGTTTTGGGCGCGGCTTGCTCTTCCAGCCGCGCCGTAAACGTCAGGGTTCCCACGCGGATCTTGAGCATGCCCAACACTAACCGTCCAACGATTTCGACGCACGTCCTCGATACCACGCGCGGCGAACCCGCCGCCGGCGTCGCGGTGACGCTCTGGCGCCTCGACGGCAAAGCGCATGTATCGCTGGGGACCCGCGAGACGGATGCAGACGGCCGCATCGGTGACCTGGGGGATGGTGCGCCAGCGGCCGGGAGCTACCGGCTGTCATTCGAGGTGGGCGCATACTATAAGAAGAAGGGGACCGCCGCGTTCCTGCAGCGCGCGACCCTCGACTTCGAGATCACCGAACTCAACCGCCGCTATCACATCCCGTTGTTGATGTCGCCGTTCTCGTGCGCCAGCTATCGGGGCAGCTGAACCTCTTTGAACATGCCGGACCGTTGCTGGAGCGGCTCCGTGCCGAGGAGCCGTTCCCGAGTGGCGCCGCGCTGCTCGCGCGCGCCCGTGCGATCCTGAACGACCTGTCGGAGGCCGAGCAAATCGCTGTGATCAACGCGCATCCTCGGATTGGCGAGCGCCCGGACAAGGTGTCGGCTGCGTCCTTCCGGGAGCAGGGCTATCACCATGACACGACGCCACCCGAGGTCCTCCTGCGACTTGCCAGTCTCAACGATGAGTACGAACAGAAGTTCGGATTCCGTTTCGTCGTCTTCGTGAATCGGCGACCCAAGGAGGCGATCGTGCCCCTGCTGGAGGCGCGGCTGCATGGCTCGCGCGATGAAGAACGGCGGACCGCGCTGCGGGAGATTGTGGCGATCGCCGAGGACCGGCTCAAACGGGAGGAAGTAGACTAGTCCATGTTCGCCCTGTTCAAGCTGATTCAGTCGCTGTTCGACGCGCTGCATTCCGAGGGCACGCCGGGACAGCTCGCCGCCGGGATCGTGCTGGGCTCATTTCTCGGATTGACGCCGCTCTTCAACCTCCACAACGCCCTCATTTTCGCGGCGCTCGTGCTGCTGAACGTCTCCTTCGCGGGAGGCATGTTGGGCTGGGCGCTCTTTGTCCCGATCGGATTCCTGCTCGACCCGCTGTTCGACGGGATCGGGCACAGTCTGCTGCTTGCGCCGTCTTTGCGGGGACTGTGGACGTCCTTCTACAACACGCCGATCGTCCCGCTGACCAACTTCAATAACACCGTGGTCCTCGGCAGCCTCGTTTTCGCGTTGCTCTTTTCGCTGCCGCTCTTCTTTGCCTCGCGCTGGGCAGTGGCGCGCTATCGCGTGACCGTAGGCGAGCGCGTGCGACAGTCGAAGTTCTACCGCGCGCTCACGGCCTCCAAGGTCTACAACGTCTACAAGATGTTCCGTCCATGAGCCGCCTCAAGATCTTCCGCTGGCGCGCGGTCGCGCCGCTGCTCCTGCTCTTCTTCATCGGCTGTGCGCTGTGGTGGCTGTTCGCCGATACGATCGCGCGGCACGAGTCGCAGAAGGTCGGCACGCAGCTGCTGGGCGCCAAGGTCGAGATCCAGGATCTGCACCTCGATCTCACGCGGGGCGACGTCACGATCCGGGGCCTCACGATCGCCAGCCCGCATGAGGCGTTCAAGAACCTGCTCCAGGCGGACGAGCTCGTCGCCGATATCGACATGATCCCGCTCACGGAGAAGAAACTCGTCGTCGACCGCATCGTCGCCAAAGGGCTGCGCTTCGGCACGCCGCGCACAACCGACGGTCGAGTCGCCGCGAAGTCGGGCGATGGGATCGCGGGGCGCGTGCTCGCCGAAACGCGCGAGTGGGCCAGCCAATTCCAGATCCCGGTGCTGCAGCTCGCCACCGGCAAGATCAGCATCGACTCGCTCGATCCGTGGCGGCTTTCCACCATTCCCGCCGCCGCAGCGCTGAGCGCGCGGGCCGACTCGAGCCGCCGCGCCTGGCAGGCGGCGGTCGATTCGCTGCGCCTTGGCCCGACCCTCGATTCGGCGAGCGCCGCGCTCGAGCGGCTGCGGCATGCGCGCGCCACCGACCTCGCCGCGTTGAACGACGGTCGGCAGGCGATCGATCGTCTGAAGCGCGCGCGCGATCGCGTCACCGCGCTCGACCGCCGGGTGAAGAGTGGTATTACACAGCTCCAAACCGGTCTTGCAGGCTTGGATAGTGCACGCCGGCGAGACTATGCCTTCGCACGCAGCCTGCTCAAGTTGCCGAGCCTCGATGCGCCGGCGATTGGGGCCGCGTTGTTTGCGCCGGGCGCCATCAAGCCGTTCGAGCGCGCGCTCTACTATGCGCAGCTGGCCCGCCGCTACATGCCGCCCGGTCTGCTGCCGCGTGCCACGACCGGGCCGAGCCGCGTGCGGCGCGCTGGGGAAGACGTACGCTTCCCCAAGGAGCGCGCGTTGCCCGCCTTCCTGCTCCGCAGCGCCGAGCTGTCGCTCGTGCTGCATCCGGCGTCCGACCAGCCGCAGCAATACGCCGGCCGGTTGACCGGCCTGACGAGCGAGCCGGCGCTGTACGGCCGGCCCACGACCTTCCGGGCCAGCGGACCACAGCTCGCCGCCGGCGCACTGCTCGATCACGTGCGCGACATCCCGGTCGATACGGGTGGTGCGACGGTCGGGGGAATCACGCTGCCGGCGTTCCAGGTCGCGGGCGTGCCCTTACGGCTCGACCCGGGCGCGGCCACGACACAACTCGGCCTCACTCTGAACGGCGACACGATCCATGCGCGCTTCGCGATCCGCTCGACACACGCACGTTGGATGCGCGACTCAGGATTTGCAAACAGCACGATCGGCGATCTGATCTGGCAGGCCGTGTCCGGTATCTCGAATCTCGACGTCGAAGCGCGACTCTCGGGGGCGCTGCACCATCCGGATCTCGCCGTGCGGTCGAATCTCGACGAAGCCGTCGCGTCGCGGTTGCGCGCGGTCCTCGGCGAACAGGTCGCCGCGGCGGAGAAGCAGATGCGCGACCGCGTCGATGCGTTGACCGACGACAAGGTTGGGCCGGCGCGCGCGCGCGTGAACGAAGTGCAGACCCAGGGGCAGGCCCAGATCGCCCAGCAGCGGGCTCGATTGGATGATCTCCAGAAGCAGCTCGAGCAGCGTTTGCGTGACCTCACCCGCATCCGTCTGCCATGACCGTCCAAACGCTGCAGCACCCGACGGCGTCTTAGTTCTGTGCCTCAGCCGGATGATCTGGTCGCGCGTGCCCAGGCCGGCGACCAGACGGCCTTCCGGGAGCTATATCGCCAGCACGCAGGCCGCGTCTATGCGCTCTGCCTCCGTCTGACGGGCGACGACGGCGACGCCGAGGACCGCACCCAAGACGTGTTCGTGCGACTTTGGGACAAGCTGCGGTCCTTCCGGGGCGACAGCGCGTTCAGCTCGTGGCTGCACCGGCTCGCCGTGAATGTGGTGCTGAACGAACGTCGCACGACGAGCAGGCGGGAGCGGCGAGTCATGCCGGCGGAGGATCCGGACAGTATGGTAGGGGCGCAGCATGCTGCGCCCCTTAATCTGAACATTGACCTGGAGCGGGCGATCGCGGAGCTGCCGGACGGAGCACGGGAGGTCTTCGTGCTGTATGACATCGAAGGCTACGGTCACGGCGAGATCGCGCAGCTCGTGGGCATAGCGGAAGGGACGTCCAAGGCGCAGCTGTTTCGCGCGCGGCGACTGTTACGGGAGAAGCTGGAGCGATGAACGAACGCGAGCTGCAAGACGCCGTCAACCAGCTCCCCAAGAGCATCGAGCCGCCGCGCGATCTGTGGCCGGGAATCGAAGGTCGGCTCGGCACGGGGGGGGGCTTCGCCTCGTGGCGGCGGCGCTGGTACTGGGTCCCGCTCGCGGCCGCCGCCGTGTTCGCGTTCCTGCTGGTCGCGCGGGCCGAGCGCAGCGCCTGGGACGTCACGGCGCTCGCGGGCCGCCCCCTCATCGGCACCCGGCGGCTCGCCGCATCGGGCCGGTTGCGCGTCGGCGACTGGTTGCAGACCGACGACTCCTCGCGCGCGCTCATCGCCGTCGGACGGATCGGGCAGGTGGAAGTGCGGCCGGACACGCGCCTACAGCTCGTCGTCGCCAAGGCGAACGAGCACCGCCTCGCGCTCGCGCGCGGCACGATCGACGCCAAGGTCGACGCGGTGCCGCGCCTCTTTTTCGTCGAGACGCCAGCCGGAACTGCCATTGACCTCGGCTGTGCCTACACGCTCGAGACCGATTCCCTCGGCAAAGGACTGTTGCATGTCACCGCGGGGGAAGTCGAGTTCCAGACCGGGTCTCATTCCTCGCGTGTACCCCTTGGCGCGTTGATGCAGATCCGACCCACCACGGGGCCTGGCATTCCGTACGTCGAAGATGCGCCGGCGCCGTTCGTGCGCGCACTGATCGCGTTCGATTTCGAGCCGCGTGGTACGCGCGCGCGTGTCATTCGCACCGTGCTTGCGCTCGCGCGCCCGCAGGATGCGCTCTCGCTCTGGCATCTGCTCCAGCGCGTCGATCCGGCGCTGCGCGGCGTGGTGTACGACCGGCTCGCGGCGCTCGTGGCACCGCCGCTGGGTGTCACGCGGCGCGCCGCCCTCGCGCTCGAGTCTCGCGCGCTGGAAGGCTACTGGACGAAGATCCAGCGGATTCACTTCCGCCTCATGGTGCTGCGGGGCGTGCGGGAGATCGATCCTCGCACCGGTCTGGCGAAGCCTTGACACTCGCTTGACGGGCCCCGGGCAAGCTGCTACGTCGATCACGACGTTCAGTCTTCAACCCGGAGTCCGTTCATGAAGAAGCGCCTGTATCCCATCGCCGCTGCTTTCATCGTGTTCGCCAGCGCGTGTACGGAACCGTTTGACCTCTACCCCCCAGCATCGGGGAACTGGCTGACCGAACAGCGCGTCAGTGCCCCGTCGAGCGAGATCAGCGTCATGACGCAGAACCTCTACGTCGGCGCAGACGTGGATCTCGTGATCCGCGCGCTGGGCACGCCCGATCCTGGCGACGACTTCCCGGCGCTGCAGTCCGCGATCGAAACCGTGGCCAAAACGGATTTTCCCGCGCGCGCGCAAGCCATCGCCGCGGAAATCGCGCGCCGTCTGCCGGACGCCGTGGGACTGCAGGAGGTGTCGCGGATCAACATCGATCTGCGCCCGCTCGGCGCCCCGTTCGTCGTGGACCAGGACTTTCTGGCGCTGATCCAGGCAGCGCTGGCCGACCGGGGGCTGAATTATCAGGTGGCGGCGACGTCGGACAACATCAACGTCAGCCTCGTGGGAGGCCTGGTCCGTCTCGTGGATCATGACGCGCTGCTCGTCAATGCCGATCGCGTGAGCGTCAATGCGGCGAGCGGTCAGGACTTCTCCGTGAACCTCGGACAGGTTGCTCAAGGCGTCGTGCTGATTCGCGGTTGGGTGTTCGCCCGCACGACGATCGATGGCCGAGCCGTCACGTTCGCCAGCGCGCACACCGAAGCGAACCTCGCGGGTGCGCCGCCGGGATTGCTCGAGCAGATTCGCGCCGCCCAGGTCGGCGAAATGGTGGCGACGCTCGGCGCCGGTGAGCCGATCGTGCTGATGGGTGACTTGAACGACACCCCAGGCTCGCCGATGTATGGCGTGCTGGCGGGCGCCGGCTTCACGGACACGTGGACCGCGATGCATCCTGGAGCCGGTGCCGAAGGCGTGACCTGTTGTCACGTCGCTGACCTGTCGGACCAGCTCACGAACTTCGATCAGCGCATCGACTACATCTGGACACGCGGGTTCGCGCGAGACGACGGCAAAGTGCAGGGCAGCATCGACCGCTTCGGCGACGTGCCGGCGGATCGACTGCCCGGCCCGGCGTACCCGATCTGGCCGTCGGATCACGCGGGGTTGGTTGCGGCGCTGCGGTAAGAAGCAGGACGACCGCCGTCGTTTAACTCACCTTTCCTATCGGCAGTTTCCGAATCCGTTTTCCGGTCGCGGCGAAGATCGCATTGCAGACCGCGGGGGCGATGGGTGGGGTCCCGGGCTCACCCACGCCTCCCGGAGCCTCGTTGCTCGGCACGATGTGCACCTCCACCACCGGCATCTCGGCAATCCGTAGCATCTGATAGTCGTGGAAGTTGCTTTGCATCACGCGTCCGTTCTCGATCGTGATCGCGCCCTTCAGGGCCGCGGTAAGACCGAACACGATGCCGCTCTGCATCTGCGCTTCGATCGTACTCGGATTCACGTGCATACCGCAGTCGATGGCGCAGACGACGCGATGCACGCGCACGTCTCCCGCAGGCGACACCGACACCTCCGCGACTTGGGCCGCAAATGACTCGAACGATTTGTACACGGCGATGCCGCGCGCGTGTCCCGCGGGGAGCGGCGTGCCCCATCCGGCCTTGGTCGCCGCCAGCTCGAGCACACCGCGATCGCGCGGGGCGTTCGCGAGGAGCGTGCGGCGATACTCGTAGGGGTCCTGCTTCGCCGCCGCCGCGAGCTCGTCGATGAACCCCTCCACGGCGAACGCATTGAAGGAGTTGTTCACCGAGCGCCAGAAGCCGACCGGGATGCCCGTGTCGGTGAGCTGATAGTCGACATGCACGTTGGGGACGGCGTACGGCAACCCGACGCCGCCCTCGACCGCTTCGCCATCGAGACCATTCTTGACGGTCTGCGGAAACATCCGAGCCATGATCGATGGCGCGACGATGCGATGCGTCCATGCGACTGGTCGGCCGCTCGCATCGAGTCCTGCGCGCAATTGGTGATAGTTGGCGGGCCGGTACTGCGCGTGCTGGATGTCGTCCTCGCGCGACCAGATCACCTTGACGGGCGCGCCGGCCGCTTTAGATGTCTCGAGGGCTTCCATGATAAAGTCGAGCTCGAAGCGCCGGCCGAAACCGCCGCCGAGATAGGTCGTGTGCACCGCGACTTTCTCGGGTGCAATCCCGCCGATCTGCCCGCCGATCATTTGCACGCCCGTCTGGAACTGCGTCGGCGCCCAGATGTCCACGCCGTCGGCACGCACGTGCGCGGTGCAATTCATCGGCTCCATCGTGGCGTGCGCGAGGAACGGCATTTCGTACACGGCCTCGACGCGTTGTGCTGCTCCGGCGAGCGCCGCAACCGCGTCACCGTCGTGGCGAGCGACGGCGCCGTCCTGCGTGGCGCGCTGGGCGAACAGGCTGGAGATGCTCGCGCTGGAGACCTGCGCAACCGGGCCCTCATCCCAGGAGACCTTCAGAGCATCGCGACCCTGCTTCGCCGGCCAATAGCCATCGCCGACCACGGCGACGCCACTCGAGATCTGCACGACCTGCCGGACACCGGGGATGGCTTTCGCGGCGGTCGCATCAAAGCTGCTGACCTTGCCGCCGAACACCGGGCTGCGCGCCACTACCGCGGTCAGCATCCCGGGTACGCGGACATCGATGCCGAACTGCGCCGTGCCGTTCACCTTGAAGCGTGTATCGAGGCGTTTCGTCGGTTTGCCGGCGAGGTGCCAGTCCTTCGGGTCTTTGAGATGCACCTCGGCGGGGACGGGCAGTGCCGCCGCTCGCTGCGCCAGCGCCCCATACGTGAGCCGCCGGTTGCTGGGCGCATGGATCACCGCTCCCGCTTCGGCGCGGCAGCTCGCGGGCTCGACACCCCACGTTTGCGCCGCCGCGGCGATCAAGACGCTCCGCGCGCGCGCACCCGCCTCGCGCAGTGGCTTCCATGCCGCCCGCACGCTCGAGCTGCCGCCCGTGCCCTGCATGCCGAAGATCTGATTGATGTAGGCCTTGTCGGCCGGGGCGAACTCAAACCGGATCTTGGTCCAGTCCGCTTCGAGCTCCTCGGCCAATAACATCGGCAGCGATGTGGTGACGCCCTGACCCATCTCCGAGCGGTCCACAATCACCAGGACGCTATCGTCGGTACCGATACGCAGCCATGCGTTGGGCGCAAACGGCGCCACCCCGCGGCGGTTGGGGATCCTGAATCCAATGACGAGCCCAGCGCCAATCGTCCCCGTGACCTGAAGAAAGTCGCGCCGTTCCATCAGGCCTCCTTTGCCGCACGATGGATCGCGGCCCGGATGCGCTGGTAGGTCCCGCAGCGGCAGATGTTGCTCATCGCGGTATCGATCTCCCCGTCCGTCGGCTGGGGCGTGCGGCTCAGCAACGCCGCTGCGGCCATGAGCTGGCCCGACTGGCAGTAGCCGCACTGTGGGACGTCTTCGGCGACCCAGGCCTTCTGCACGCGGTGCGTGGATGTCGGGCTCAGACCTTCGATCGTCGTGACTGGACGTGTGCCCACGGCCGAGACGGGAAGCACGCACGAGCGCACCGCGTCGCCGCCCAGGTGCACGGTGCAGGCACCGCACTGCGCGATGCCGCAACCGAATTTCGTCCCCGTCATTCCAAGATTGTCGCGCAGGACCCAGAGGAGCGGTGTGTTCGCGGCGACGTCGATGGTCCGGCGCCGGCCGTTCACCAGGAGCGTGTACGAGGGCATAGGCAGGGCCTCGGTATAGAAGGTGAGTCAAACGTGGCGGAGAAACCGAGAAGTGGCTAGTTAGGGTGTTCCATGACGAACTACGCTCGTCGCCTGGGCCTGTTCTCCGGTACGATGGCCGTCGTTGGTGGGATCATCGGGGGCGGGATTTTCCGCACGCCCGCGACCGTCGCTGAACGACTCGGCACCCCGGGGGAAGTCCTGTTCGCGTGGGTGCTCGGCGGCGCCGTCGCGCTCATTGGCGCGTTTTGCTGGGGCGAGCTGGGACAGCGGCGCCCCCGGGCAGGCGGCGGGTACGTCTACCTGCGCGAGACCTTCGGTTCGCTGTCGGCATTTCTGTATGGGTGGACACTGGTGCTCATCATCGCCACAGGCGCGATTGCCGCAGTGGCGGTGACGTTCGCGGATTACACGCTGGCACTCGTAGGGCTGCCGCATCGCTTCTCGGTGCCCCTGGCGATCGCGGCGATCGTCTTTCTTGCCGGAATCAACTACATCGGCGTTCGCCCAGCTGCGATCACCCAAAACATCTTCACGATTCTCAAGCTTGTCGCCCTCGCGGCATTGATCGGGGCGGGAATCCTTCTCACTACACCTACCGCCTCCTACCGCCCCTTACCGCCCTCTACCGCCGGAGTGGGCGCACTCGGTTCAGCACTGGTTCCGGTGCTCTTCACCTACGGCGGCTGGCAACAGACCAACTTCATTGCGGAAGAGATCATCGAGCCGGAGCGCAACCTCCCGCGCGCCTTGGTCCTCGGCGTGACGATCGTCGTCACGGTGTACCTCCTGACGAACCTCGCCTATCTCCGTGTCCTCGGGCATGCGGCGTTGGCGGCGAGCACCGCGCCCGCGGCCGACACGATGAATGCGGTCCTCGGTCCTGCCGGCGGCAAAATCATCGCCGCCGGGATCGCGCTGTCGACCTTCGGTTTTCTGAATCTCGTGATTCTGGTGACGCCGCGAGTGCTCCAGGCTATGGCCGCCGATGGGGTGTTCTTCCGTCGCCTCGCCATCCTGCATCCCGCCTACCAGACGCCCACCGCTGCCATCGTCGCACTTGCCACACTCGCCGTGGCGCTGACGCTGACGGGGACGTTCGGGCAACTTGTCGATTACGTGACGTTCGGGGATTGGATCTTCTTCGGATTGACGGCAGCGGCGCTGTTCATCTATCGCAAACGAGACCAGAGTCCAATATCCGGTTTTCGCGTTCCTGCCTATCCTGCCACGGTGATCATTTTCGTCCTTGCCGCGGCGTACGTCGTATTCAGCTCGATCGTGTCCAACCCCCGCAACGCGGCGATTGGCGCCGGGCTGATCGGACTCGGAATCCCCGCGTTTCTTTATTGGCGGAGCCGCTCATGACTCGGACTTCATTATTAATAGCATGTCTGGCGATGTTGCTGTCACGCCCCGGTTGGGCCCAGCACGAACACGGTCGCTCCACCGAGCAGCTGGGGCGCGTCGTGTTTCCCATCTCGTGCAATCCCGAGGCACAGCAGCGCTTCAGCCGCGCGATGGCTTTGCTCCACTCGTTCTGGTGGGAGCAGGGGCAGGCGGCGTTCCAGGCGGTCGCAGATGCCGACTCGACGTGTGCGATGGCGTACTGGGGGATGGCGCTGAACGCCTGGGGCAATCCGTTTGTGGGAGGTCCGGGCGGCAACGCGGGCAAGGGGGACCCCCTGCGCCGCGGCGCGGCGGCGGCCGAGGGCGCGTCTGCGCTCAGCGCGCGCACGGCACGTGAGCGCGGATTCATCGCGGCGAGCGCCGCGCTGTATCGTGGCTTCGATTCGATTCCGAATGCGCGGCGGCTGCAGGCGTACTCCGACACATTGGCGCGCGTCTATCGCGACTTCCCGACCGATATCGAAGTCGCGATCTACTACGCGCTCTCGCTGGTAGAGACGGCGTCCAAGACCGACACGACCTTCGCGCGCCAGAAGCAGGCAGCCGCGATCCTGAATCCGCTGTACCGGCGATTCCCGCAACATCCCGGGCTCGCGCACTACATCATCCACGCCAACGACTCGCCACGCCTCGCGACCCTCGGCCTCGACGCGGCGCGCCGATATGCGGAGATCGCACCGTCGGCACCGCACGCGCAGCACATGCCCTCGCACATCTTTGTCCGCCTCGGCTTGTGGGACGAGACGATCGCCGCCAACAAGCGCGCCTTCGAGGCCGGCCTCGAGGACGCGCGCGCCCATAACGAACCCGTCGCACCCGAGCGGCTGCACGCGCTCGATTACATGGTCTACGCGTTCCTGCAGGAAGGGCGCGACAGTGCCGCGCGCAGCACGATCGACACCGCACAAAGACTCGTCACGACCGCAACGTCCGACATGCTGATCGCGAACTACAATCGCGTGGCCATGGAGGCGCGGCTGCCGCTCGAGCGGGGCGACTGGGCCGCGGCCATGCGCCTCCCGGTGCGCGCCGCCGAGCTGACGATTGGTGCGGCCCTGGACCATTTCGCGCGGGGGATCGGGGCGGCTCGGCTGGGCGATACGACGCAATCGAGGCTCGAGATCGCCGCACTTGCGGCAATCGAAGCCGACATGACGCGGCGTGGCGACACAGAGTGGGCGCGGGTCGTCGCGATCAAGCGGCAGGCGGTGATGGCGTGGTCGGAGCTCGCGGCAGGCGACACCGCCCAGGCGCTCCGCGACGCCAAAGCGGCGGCCGATCTGGAGGATGTGACGGAGAAGCAGCCGGTCACCCCGGCTGAGCTGCTGCCGGCACGCGAGCTCGAGGCCGACATGCTGCTCGCGACCGGTCGATATGCCCAAGCGCGCGCCGCGTATGAGACGACGCTGGCGCGCGAACCGAAACGCGCGCGGAGCCTCTTCGGGTCGGCGCGCGCCGCCGAGCTCGCGGGCGACACCGCCGGTGCACGGCGCCGCTACGACGAGTATCTGGCGCAGATGCAGCCGGGCGACGGCGATCGTGCGGAGATTGCGCAGGCCCGCGCGGCGGTGCGCTAGGCTACCCGCTAGCGGGCCCCCTCCAAGAGTTCCTCGATCCACCGAGCTGTGATACACTCGGTGACCATCTTCCCACGATTGTCCGTGTCGGTGGGCCGAGAGCCGTGCGCCAGCAGCAACCGAATGATCCTCGCCTGTTGGTCTTTCGCACTGGCCGTTCCCGAGCCCCCGCGTCCCGTGGTTTGCACCGCCAGATGCAGCGGAGTCGAGCCACTCTTGTTCTTGCCACGTGGATCTGCGCCGTGGGCCAACAGCACACTGACCGCCGCCGCGCAGCGTGTGCGTACCGCTCGGTGCAGCGGCGCCACGCCGCTCTTATCCGCGGAATTGGCGTGAGCGCCCGCGCGCAGCAGGTACTCCAGAGTGGCCGCCTGTGCGCCCGGGTTCCATCGATCCGAGCCGGGCTGCCCGTCGCAGGCGTAGTGCAAGGGCTCGGCACCACGACGGTTTCGCGCGCCGACGTTGGCGCCGCCGGCGACAAGCGTTCTAGCGATCTCCGGCCGATACGCGGCCGCCGCGATGTGCAACGCCGTATCACCGGTGTAGACGTAGTGCCCGATCTGGCGCAGATAGGGCGAGGGCGATGCGCGCGTAGCGCCCACGCGTGCCGCTTCGGACGCGAGTCGCGGCGAGTCCTTCAGGAGCCGCGACGTTTCTGCCCCGTCGCCGGACGCAATTGCGCGAAACAGAGCCCTGAGTGTCAGGCTCCGCGCTCTCCTCGATATGCGAGGCGACCGGTGGCAATCACCAGCAGGAGTATCACGCCGGCGCCACATGCGGCTGCGTAGAACAGCAGGAGCGGCAGCCGCTCCCCGCGCACTCGGTCCCAGTTGTTGAATCGCAGTCCGATCTCCTGAGTGGTGAGCACGTGCGAGGCCGCGCCGTCAGTGATCGACACCTGCTTTTGCTCGACCAGGGTTTCGAGCGGCCGACCTTCCGCGAAGATCTGGACGCGGTCCTTGCTCTCCGTCAACGAAAGGGCGCTGGCCGGCGGCGTCCACCAGATATCGGAGCGCTTCGGGAGCTCGCTGTAGAGGGCAACGACCGGGATGAACAGCAGGGTGGCGGTGAGAATCGAGTAAAAGACTCGTAGACGAGGTGGCATCGAGTCCCCCAGTGTTAAACGTTCATGCAGGCACGCGGAGGCCAGAGACTCGGTACTGACAGGTTATGGTGATTCCTCAGGCCTGCGCTTCGGGCTCGAGATACTCCTCGCGATACATGCGAATCAGCTCGAAGAAATAGCTCAGCGCGAGCGGACCGATGAGCAGGCCGAGGAGCCCGAATTGCGCCACGCCGCCAATCGCGCCGATCAGCGTGATGAGGGGGTGCACCTCGGAGAAACGGCGGTAGATCAGCGGCCGGATGAAGTTGTCCACGCTTCCGACCACGAGCACACCCCAAATCACGAGCAGGATCGCCGGGACGGGGCGACCCTGCATATACAGGACGATCGCCGCGGGACCCCAAATCATGCCGGACCCCACAACGGGAAGAATCGCGAACGCCATCGTGACGACGCCCCAAAACAGGGCGTTGGGGAGACCGGCGACGACGAACGCCAGACCGAGCAGCAGGCCCTGGATCGCGGCGACGGCGCCCGTACCGATCACCGTGGAGATGGTGACGTCCTTGAAGCGCTTGCCGAGCTTTTCCGTGTTCTGTTTTGAGAAAGGAATGTAGGGGCGGGCATCGAGCCACATGTCGCCCGGATGCTTCAAGACGTAGTAGAGACCGAAAAACGAAATCGTCAGGTTCAACGTGAGCCGTGTCGCGGTGCCGACGAGGCCGAACGCGCTCGACCCGATGGCCGCCACGATGCGGCCGCCCGCTTCGGCGATGCGCGGGCCGATCGGAATGCCCTGCACCTGCAGCGTGGAGAATCGGGCGATAATGGGACTCTGCAACACGGTCCCCGCGATCTGCTGCGCCTGGCCGATCAGGAGTCCCGCGATCAACATCCCGGGCACGACGAGGAGCACCACCCCGAGCAGCGTGACGACGAGGGCTGCGGCGCCCGACGGCATCCGGCGCCGCACCAACCAGGTGTACAAGGGCGCGAACAGAACGGCCAGAACGGGAATCCCAATGATCCCTGTGCCGTAATCCCACAGGGACCACAGCAGCGCCGCGCCCAGCGCGAAGACGATGAACGCGGCGCGCTGATGCTTGCTGTCGAGAAACGCTACGTCTCTAGCGACTGCCTCGCTCCACGCGAAGGACTCGGGTCAACGTCTTCCCTTCCACTGTAATAGTGACGAGATAGTCGCCTGTCGAGACCACGTTCGGGGTGCCCCCAAATCCTCCAAAGCCACCGCCTCCAGCCGGCGCTCGGCCGAACGCCTGGGCTACGAAGCCAAGGGCTCCAAACCCACCGCCGCCGCCACCGCCGCCTCCCTGACCAGGTTTGCGGAGCAGGTTGCCCAGCGTCGTCAGGAACGTCGCGTCGGGCGGTGCGTCGCCAGATTCGCCGCCGCTTTCGCTGCCGGCGGCCGGTAGCGCGACGCCGGCAGACGCGGCGCGCGGCGTCGTCTCACCGGGACG